>CAYUXD010000243.1:0-4156 GCA_964448655.1 uncultured Eubacteriales bacterium | reverse complement strand
TCTGTGTTTTCTCATTTTCTTTTAACCTTTTCAATACTTCAAATCCGTCTATTCCAGGCATCATTATATCGAGAAGAATTAAATCCGGCTTTTCCTTGCGAGCGATCTGGATTCCCTTTTTTCCCCTGTTTGCAACAAGAATCTGGTAGTTACTGATGGCCTCTAAATTTTGTTTCACAAAATAGCAAAAGTCTTTTTCGTCATCAATGATAAGGATTTTTTTATCCATTATTTAAAACCTCCTCTCAGGAAAGGGGCAATATAATCTTAGCAGTGGTCCCCTTTCCCAGTTTGCTGTCTATCACTAAATCACCTTTATGGTTGTTTACAATCATCTTGGCCATAGAAAGCCCAAGGCCCGTTCCTTTCTTGTCTCTTCTTGTTGTAAAAAAAGGCTCGAAGAGTTTTTGTAAATTATCTTTTGAAATCCCCTCGCCTGTATCTATTATCTCGATTACACAGAGGGGATTATCAAGGGAAGATTCTGCCGGCCCTATCTTGTATGTTCTGATCGTAATCGCTCCACCCTTTGGCATTGCTTCAATTGCATTCATCAAAAGATTAAAGAAAACCTGAAGCATTTGATCTTTGTCAACATCTACAAACAGATCTTCTTTAGCAAAATAAGTTTTTATTTTTATATTTTTTAAAGGAGTTCTGTATTTGAGTAAAGATAAGGTCTCGTTTACTAAATCATTCGGCTTTATCGTTTCAGTTTTTAGTTCAGACGGCCTGGCAAACTTTAATAGGCCCTCTACGATAGTATTCGCTCTAAGTGTTGATTTCTTAATCTTATCTATCGTTGTTTTTACATCCGCGTCGGTTTGAGATAATTTCATTTCCAAGAATTCTGATCCTCCAAGAATAATTCCTAATGGATTTTTTATCTCGTGTGCAATTCCTGAAGAGAATCTTCCCAAAGCTGCCAGCTTTTCTGATTGTATTAGCTCTTGCTGTGTTTTCTTTAACTTCCTCTCCATCGTGTGCTTGTAGAGTGCTATTTCTATCGTGGAGTTTAGTTCTCTATCTTCGAAGGGTTTAATAATATAGCCAAATGGCTCTGTTATTTTTGCCCGTTCCAGCGTTTTTTTATCTGCATAAGCAGTAAGATACACAACAGGAATATCGAAACGAGAGCGAATTGCCGAAGCAGCCTCAATACCATCCATTTCCCCTTCTAACACGATGTCCATCAGCACTAAATCAGGGTTTATCTCTGCTGCTTTTTTTATTGCCTCCCCTCCAGAGTAGACTATTGCAGGGACTGTGTATTCAAGCCTCTCCAAACTCGTTCTTATATCATCGGCCACAATTCGCTCATCTTCGACAACTAGAATTTGTTTTCTCTTCATCGTTTCATCCTGAATCTGATGCTAAAACTTGTTCCCCGCGTTCTTTTCAGTCTTATATCACCATGAAGCTGATCCTCAGCTAAAATGGTAACCAGATGCAAACCCAATGTCTCTGTGTTTCTGAAATTCACTTCTTCTGGTATGCCAACCCCATTATCGCTGACAGTCAGTTCCATATCATTTTTATATAAGGGATGCATGGCGATTTTGATTTCGCCTTTTTTGTCATCTGGAAAGGCATGTTTTAAAGAATTGGTAACAAGCTCATTTATAATTAAACCAGAGGGAATTGCCGTATTGATATCTAGGAAAACATCTTTGATATCTATATTCAATTTAATGACGTCTGGGTTAATTGCATACGAACTAAGCAAATGTCTTGTCAAGCTTTGGACATATTCAACAAAGTCAACTCTGGCGAAGTCCTTGGATTGGTACAATCTTTCATGGATGACTGCCATTGATCTGACACGGTTCTGGCTACTCTTGAATATCTCAAGCGCCTGTCTATCTTTGATATGTCTCGATTGAAGGCTGAAAAGACTGGAAATGAGCTGCATATTATTTTTGACTCTATGATGAACCTCTTGCAGTAGTGCTTCCTTCTCCTTGAGAGATGCCTTTGTCTTCTCCTCCGCCTTCTTGCGCTCAGTGGTGTCCTGCACCGTTGAAAGAACGCCTATGACTGTACCATCTGCTCTTTTGAGTGGGGTATTTGACCAATCACAGATGATAGTGCGACCATCTTTTGTTATATTCTCATTTGTGCTGTGAGCTGTCTTGTCCCCTTCAAGCAGCCGGCGCCAAATTTTATCCACATGTGGTTGAGCTTCTTTTGGCACAATGAGGCCGTATGGATGCTTGCCTTGCGTTTCTTCCTTAGTGAAGCCAAAGATTTTCTCAGCAGCCGGGTTCCAAGTTTGCACGCGGAAATCCGTATCCCAAACGATTAATCCGTTGGGCATTCGGTCAATTTGAAGCTGGAGATATTCTTGGATTTGTATGACATGCTCTTCTGCCCTTTTGCGCTCTGTAATGTCTTGAACTGTTCCCGCCATCCGAATGGCCCTGCCAGTCTCATTGAATAAGACCTCAGCTTGCTCGTGGACAATACGCTCAGAGCCGTCTGGCAAAACTATACTATGGTCAATGCTGTATGGCTTTCTCTTATATAAAGCATTATTTATAGATTTCTTCACAAATTCTCTATCGTCGGGATGGACAGCATTCAAGAATGCCTCATAGGTAGCGTCAAATTCCTGTGGCTTTAAGCCAAAGATGCGATATATCTCATCAGACCATTGCAGTTTGTTATTTATAATATCCCAATCCCAATTTCCCATGCGGGCAATGCGCTGTGCGGAGGCGAGACTATCTTCCCTTTCCCTCACCTGCTTCGTTCTTTCTGCTACAAGCTGCTCCAATTCCGCACTTGCCCTTTTCGCTGCTTTTAAGGCCAGCCGATACTGCTGACTCATGCTCATGACGGAGGCAAGCCTTATGAGGGTATCCATGTCCTCTTGCGTGTAGCCTCCCGGCTTGTTAGCGACGGCTAGCATGCCAACCACCTTTCGTCCACTCTTAAGGGGGACTCCAAGAAAACACCGAAGCCTTACGTGGCCCTGGGGAAAGCCAACTCGGTCTGGATGAGCTTTTAGGTCGTTGCAAAGCAGTGGTTTGCCGTGCAGCATCGGCCAGCCCCATATCCCGCGGATGGTCATTCCTGTTGGCAGTTTCCAGGCCAGGGATTCAGGAAATGCGCAGTCCTGTAGCGTCTGACTGCTGTAAGTCGTCGTATTATACTTGCCGTGCTCATTGATTACTCCAGTCATTCCGTAAACGCTGTCCGTTGCGACCAGACAGGCGTCCATGACCCGCTCCTCCGTCTGCGCATCATCTACTTCCCGACGGAGCATATCATTCACAACAGCGGCGATAGCTGCTAGCTCTTTTGACAGGCGGTCTTCAGTCTGCTTGCGATCCTTATTAGTTTCTATCTTAGCCTTAGCTTTCTTAATTTTGGTTTCAGGTTTTTCTAATTCAACAATCCTTTGGCGCAATTTTGCTAATTCTTTGAGAAGTTGGCTTTTTGTTTTATCTTTGTTCTTCATTTTTATTCTTCAATTTGTGTTCATCTTAAAAGAGGAAGTAGTCCATATTTATCCTTTTTCTCCTTTAAGGGAATTGTCAATATTTTCAATCATCATGTCGCTTTTTGTCGCTTTTTGTCGCCTTATGTCGCCTTTTCCTGCATTTAAGCTTGCTAATTGTTCTGAGCATTAGATGTCTGAATTAACTTCTTTGGTGATAATGGCATATTCGTAGGGAAGGACCTCTTCCCCCTTTAGATGCTTGTTGTAATTTTTCCTTATTAGGCACTGAGATTCTTTGGCGATCAAAGAAAAGAAGTCGAAATCAGCTGAATGAAACTCCTTCCTTTTGTATCCCAAAATCTCTTCACATCTCTTATTGGCATACACTAATCGCCCTTTGCTGTTGATAAAAATCATGTTGGGTGAGTTCTCAGTAATACTCCTGAATTTTTCCTCGGACTCCCGCACTGCATCTGCCGCTTGCTTATTTTCAATTTCTGATTTTTCCAGTTTGTCAATCTGACGGCGCAATTTTGCCAGTTCAATTATAAGTTTTTCCCTTGTTTCATCTTTTTTTTTCATTTTAGACATCTAAATTTCCAGGCAATGTTATATTTCACATGAAATAAGTTGGTTATTCCTTTTCTTAATGGACCCATCATTTTATAAATAATGCTTGAACTGTCACGAATATTCAAAGCCCCCCTTAGA
>CAYUXD010000242.1:1633-4166 GCA_964448655.1 uncultured Eubacteriales bacterium | reverse complement strand
CCTAAGGGGATACGAAAGCCAAATTTAGTGTCATCCTCTGCGTTGAGTCTAGCTCCAAGGCCAAAATACAGAGGAACTTTTCCTCTTTCTACTTGGACCAGGTTGAAGCTGTGAATCAGATAATCAGCGTGTACATGAAATGATCCACCTTTTCTTAAAGACCAACCAAAACCACCGTCAAAGGCGGTTTTACTTCCAGTCCATTTCTTAAAACTAATCGCAGTTGGATCTCCTAACATCAACCCTAATCCAAAATCGTTGTCCTGAGCAAGCACAGCGCACGGAAAAAATACGACCATAAACATAATAGTCACAATTAATCTCTTCATTATCACACCTCCATTTAATATGGCGGAAATTATTCCTTTCACTGCATTCTCCTGATAGGGACTAAATATCAAATCTATACTATCAGATTTCATGGCAGGCACCAAGGAAATTTTGAATAGAAATTGCGTTTTTTTGAAAAACCTCATTTTTGATGTTTCATACGAAGAAAAAAAGGGGACAGGCTACTTTTATATTTAATAAAAATTTTCATCACTATGTTCTTTAACGTTCAAGCTCATTTATAATAAGATATATTCTGAAACTCCAAGAAAAAGAAGACGAGTGTCAAACGAGCATAAAGAGAAACCCTTAAAAAAGGAGCATCAATAATGAAACTTGAAAAATTATACAAAAAAGCTGTTGAGATAGGGATTGAAAACGATTTGAGAGGAAAAGCGGAGATCAAAAGAATCTTGAAGGAAGAAAAAGAAAAACACAAAAAGCTCGAGGGTGAAGAGGCTGAATACTATGATAAGGATAGATTGTTTAATCCCTTTTCAGATACAAGAGTTTTACACGGAGACTTGAATACAGAAGTCAAGAAAGTAACAGCTGGGATCGATATGGAAGTCGGAGAGATAATCTTCACCTATCTTCTAAACAAGGACAAGGGTCAAAAGATCGACTTGATCATTGCCCATCATCCTGAAGGCTACGCCCTCGCCCAGTTATATGACGTCATGAAGCTGCAGGCCGACCTATTGGCGAGTTACGGAATAGCTGTCAGCGTGGCTGAACAATTGTTGGAAAAAAGAATAAGTGAGATAGAAAGAAGACTCATGCCTGTGAACCATAACAGGTCTGTAGATATCGCCAGGGTTTTAGGAATTCCGATGATGTGCATCCATACACCTGCCGATAACTGTGTCACAAATTATCTGAAAAAAACATTCGAAAAGGAAAAACCCTATAAGCTAAAAGATTTGATGAAAATCTTAAAGAATATTCCTGAATACAAAAAATCATCCAAATTACAGGTGCCACCCAAAATAGTGAGCGGATCAGAAGACAGCAAATGTGGAAAAATATTTGTCGATATGACAGGAGGTACAGAGGGCTCAAAAGAAATTTTTGAGAAATACGCGAATAGCGGAGTCAGCACGCTGGTTGGTATGCACCTGAGCGAGGAGCATCTAGAAAATGCAAAGAAAGCGAAGCTGAATGTTGTCATTGCCGGTCATATTTCAAGCGATGTTCTGGGTCTTAACCTCCTGTTTGACGAACTGGAAAAAGAAGAAAAATTGGAATTTATCGGCATATCAGGATTCGAGCGAATCAGGAAAAAAAATAAATAAAGCGGGATAGATCAAGCCCCTACATCAATTATATCTCTTTAAGGCGGGGGATGGTGCTTTCAAGGTAAATACCAGGGCTGCCAAGAATATGATTATTCCGGCAAAAAGATACATTTGTCTGTATCCATACAGATCAGAGATCCAGCCAAAAAAGACCGAGCCAAATCCCATCCCTATATCAAAAAAGGCCAGGTAAAGACTTATAGCCAATCCTTTATTCTCTCTCCCCAAGATATCAATGATATAAGTGGTTAAAGCAGGAAAAATAAGCCCCTGACCAAAACCTCCGATTATGCCTGCTATGATAAACATCCAGAAGGATTTAACCTGAGAAATCAGAAGAAAGTTGAGGCTGATGATGCAAACAGCAGGAAAGATTACCTGCTTTCGGCCATGCTTATCAGATATACCACCGATTCCCAGTCGAGTCAGAACAGCGGCCCCTGAAAAGCAGAGAAAAAAAGGCCCTACCCTATCAAAAGGGATTGATTTTCCGAATAAAGCGATGAAATAAACAACCGCTCCCCTGGTTGCTCCCTGGGCAATGGTCAAAATTGATATAAGGAGAATGGTTATGATTGAAATATTCAAGAAGGATTTTGACTTAAGGAAATGCTGGGAATTATCAGGTCTGACGACTTCCCTGGTCAGCAAAACGCATAAAAAAGAAACAAAAAGAAAGCCTAAGCTTGTGTTAAAAAGAGCACTGTAGCCAAATCGATTGATAACTTCCTCAGCCACAACAGGGCCTAGAGCAACAGAAACAAGACCAGCCACCCCTATTATTCCCATAGAACGAGCTAACCTTTCTACGGGGGCCAAATCTGAGCACATGGTCAAAGTGGCTGTCATACTGATGCCCCAGCCTACGCCTGTCAGGGCTCTTAAAACGATCGGCAAGAATCCTG
>CAYUXD010000242.1:0-1623 GCA_964448655.1 uncultured Eubacteriales bacterium | reverse complement strand
AAAAGGGTAAAACCAAAATTAAAAATGCTATTCCAAAGAGAGATATATTCTTCCTGCCTTTTACATCGACTAAGCGTCCGAAAATAGGCCGAAAAAAAACGGCCATAAGACTGTGAATGCCCATAATCAATCCAATCTGGCTCTTCGAAGGATTGAACTGTTTGAGGAAAAGAGGAAACAGAAAAAAAAGGCTTATGCTCATGAATAAAAAGAAATAGCCAAGCAAAGCAATAATAAAATGTCTGTTCCAGAATATTTTCATTTTCTCTGGCTTTTCTATTTTTCCGAGAAGAGTGTCTTATTCAGGTTAAGTAGTGTATTAAAAGAAAAACACCAGGTAAAGAAAAATTAGTGTGAGATAGAGTGCTGGCTGTCTTGAGTATGGGGAAAATAAGCGAAAAGGGGATAATGAAGGAGGGTTATATTAACCCTGCCCAGCCAGCAAAACAAGGTTTGATTTAATTATATCAGACATCAAAAAAAAAGCAATATTTTTTATAAAAATTCCCCCCTGAAAGTAAAAAATATTAATATTTTTTGAAGATCGACTTACCCTACCAAATAAAAAATAGAGATATAGTGAAAAATAGGGACTTTCCCCAAGATACGATCCTTTTCATATAGAAATTGGAATTATTAATAAAAGGTGGGCTTGATAAATCAAGCCCCTACAGAAGAGAAATCAAATCCATAAATAAATAATTAATCAGAAATGACTTTATGGGTGATAACCACTCCTCGTTCCTTTAAAGCATCCATGAGAGGTTGGTACAATTCGGCCTGAAAGATTTCTTCCGGAAAGAGGCTCCCTCTCTGGGTAATCATCCCCGAGGTAATCATCTGAGCAGCAATAGAAGCAGGAAAGCTTGTTGTTTTTCCCATGGAAGTATAATCCTTCTCTGAATCATAAAAGTCTATCATTTCAAAAATATGGGTTGTGGACCTACCTGATTTCTTCCCTTCGACAACTATCCTCAGCAAAGTCACATCTCTCTCTTTCCCTAATTTCATCTCTGAATCCAAAAGGACCTCGAGGAGTTCTCGAGGAATGACCTGCCTGTCAGGAAGTTTGATGGGATGACGCGAAAAAAGGCCGCATTCTTTAAGGGTTTTAATACCTTGAGCATGGCCTTTATAGCGAATCGTTTTTTCAGCAAGCTCACCTTTTATTTTCCCCTTCATTGTATGAACAAGAGAACTTAAGCCGTCTGTGTAAAAGCACTCCATCTCTGAAAAAGGATGAGGAAACTGGATGGACTCAACTCCTGATAATGGTGGGACTTCTTTTATTTTTCCCTTCATAAGAACTAAAGCATTCCTCTCATAAAAATCGAGAAGGCTCTTAACCGCGTACACAATCCTATAATTAAGAGGAGGCTTGGGATGAAGAGGGTTGCCTCCCACATAAATCATGGCTTTTTCTACCTCATCCAGCAGATGAACTCCCCTTCCCACACAAATATTGGTGATGCCTGGAGAAACTCCCAAACCAGAAATGAGAGTTACCTTTTTTTTCTTGGCCTCGCTATCATATTTAAAACGATCCAGGGGCTTCTCCCCTACTAAATCTGCAAAATGAACTCCTTTAAGGACCGCTGTTTCAAGTGCTAAAAGACTATGTTT
>CAYUXD010000241.1:0-4172 GCA_964448655.1 uncultured Eubacteriales bacterium | reverse complement strand
ACCGCCTTATTTTGAGAAACGGATCTTACAAACTGAATTTTTATTTTTTCTCTTGTATTTTCCATCTGCATATCGGACTCTCTCTATCTCCACCAGCAGACAGATTCATTAAAGCCCTGTGATTTTCTACATCAAGGTCGTCATCCTTATCTTGACCAATCCCAACAACCAATAATTGGCCGGAAGGAAAATTCTCTAGCTGATAGCTCGGTATCTTCAACACCTTTCCCAGCAACGTACCTGGAGAAACCTTTTCTCCGTCAATCTCATAGATAATCTCATAACGAGTTTCGTCCTCAAGGCTGTACGGTTCAAACCGCGTGCAATTAACTAAAGCCCATCTCTCGTCAATATTGACCAGGGCCATCATATGGCCGTCGATTTCAACACCCTCGTCTCGCGCTTTCCCCAGTTGGGGACAAGCTTCTAAATATTCGCTCACATTGGCGCAAACGATAAATCTAACGTCTTTTATGCCCGCTGCTTTGGCCAGAGCAATGAAAAGATGGGCCATGGTCGTACAGCCATCTCTTACCCGATGTTCGATAGCTTCACTGCCGCTGACAACAAAAGCTACATCCTCGGCGAGAATACTCTTGTGTCTCAGCAGATTTTCATAGACGCGGAGGTTATGCTCATCGAAAAAAATGGAGCGAATCAGCTCCCTTCTTTCTTTGAATTCCTCCTCGGTCAGAATCATTTCATTTCTTTTACTCGACAGCTCGTTAAATCGCCTTTTTTTGCCTTCAAGGTCTAATTTAAACTTATCGACTAAAGACGAATCACGAATCCATGTTTTTTGAAGCGGCCTGTCGACCTTGGCAAACAAAAATTCATCATGAGTGACTTCTATGATTGTATGGACAATTTGGAGGTCTGTTCCCTGTATTTTATGAACCTGAACAAATTTCTGGACTAACTCAGTAACTTTTAGTGAGTCCGCTTTGTACGCTTCTCCATAAAGCCAGAACGGGAAAGCTAAAAAGAGAGTTAATATCCATCTCATATTTCCTCCTGAAATATTATTGGGATGATTATTTCAACTGGACCTATCTTTTTTCCGCAATCTCTTGATATTCGCTCATTCTCTTAGGCAAACAGAAAAGATGATCGACTATCTTCAATTCATCCATCAAATTTTTCCGTATAATATATTTTTTATACAATAATTAAACTTCTGTCAAGCCTTTAGAAAAATTTGCTCTTTTTCTTTTCATTCAGCAAAAAATCTGTTCCAAATCTTATGGCTTTTTCTTTATTGTCTAATCATCTCTCACTTTTTTAGAATAAGAAGTTCTTGATATTCACCACTCATTGTTCAATAAAATTTATAAAACTTGACACAAATATATTTATTGTATAAAAAACACATTATACAATTGTATTTGGTAATTTTTAGGTCGTCTCAAAACAGCCATAACAAAGTGCAAAAAAAGACCTAAAGACTACAAATGAAAATAATACCAAAAGGTATATAATAATAGAGTTTCTGAAACAAGTCTAAAATGGAAACATTCTATAACATTATTGAATTCATAAATTCAATTGTCTGGGGACCTCCAGTTGTTATTCTGCTAGTCGGAACCGGAATTTTTTTAACATTCAAATTTAAGGTCATTCAACTCAAAAGATTCGGCCTTGCCACTCGGTTTGTTCTTAAGGGAGCAAGGAAAAAGGATAAATCAGAGAAGCACGCTGGTGATATTTCTCCATTTCAGGCCTTGACGACAGAAATGGGAAGCATCATCGGGAATGGCAATATTGCTGGAGTAGCGACGGCCATTGCTATTGGCGGACCAGGATCTTTATTTTGGATGTGGATTTCTGCTCTTTTCGGAATGGCTACAAAATATGCAGAGGTGGTTCTTGGAGTAAAATTCAGGTTTAAAGCTAAGGATGGGACGACAGCTGCTGGACCTATGTACTATCTTAAGTATGGGCTCAAAGTGCCTTTCCTGGGAGGAATGTTCGCTTTTATGTTACTTGTGGGAAATTTTTTCACAAGTCCTCTGCAGCAAACCAATTCCATTGCCTTGGTGTTTCAAACAGAGCTGGGAGTGCCCCAGTATATCTCAGCCATACTAATCGCCTTCATTGCCTGGACCGTGATTATTGGTGGAATAAAATCGATTGGCAAGTTCGCGGAAAAAATAGTGCCGTTTATGGTAGTTTTGTATATTGCCGGAGCATTGAGCGTCATAATATGTCACTTTTTTTCAATCCCTCAGGCTATCAAGCTTATCTTTATAGGAGCATTCACGCCTACGGCAGCTACAGGAGGCTTCGTTGGTTCGATGGTAAGACAGAGTATAAGATATGGAGTGGCCCGTGGAGTGATGTCGAACGAAGCAGGAATTGGCACCGCCGGAATAATCCATGGAGTAGCAAAAACGGAAGAGCCAACCCGGCAAGGATTAGTCGCGCTTTGGGGAGTTTTTGTCGATACAATAATTATCTGCACCATGACGGGAATGGCCATAGTCGTCTCAGGAGAATGGTCAAACGGATTAACCAGCACCGCCTTAGCGGCATCCGCCTTCAGGGCAGCCATGCCTAAATTCGGCGGCTATATTGTCCTCTTAAGCTCGGTGCTCTTTGGCTTCACAAGCTTGATTAGCGGAGCTTATACAGGAGGCCAAAGCTGTGAATTCTTTCTTGGTTCAAAGGCTAAAAGAATATACTATTGGATCTTATGCATGATGATGTTTTTCGGAGGAATAATGAAAGTTGAAGCTGTCTGGTCGACAGGAGATATTATCAATGGTTTGAAAATTGTCCCAAATGTAATTGGCCTTATTGGCTTAAGTGGAATAATAGCTAAATTAACTTCAGATTATTTCCGAAGGAATTCTTTAGAATAGGATTTAATAAATAGCAGAGAGTCAAGGGAGCTGGTTGGGGCTCATTGCTAGTTTAGATTAGTTTTCTTCCATATTGAGTGAGTAAGATATGCTCAGGCAGCAAAAAAAAGATTTGGGAATGTCTTTGCTCCCAATAAGATTTTTAACGACATTCCCTCCTCGTTATTCTTGGCGGCTGTGGAACTCGCTGCGCTCAAACATCCCTCGCCGTCCGATACAATCGGATTCCCTCAAAGAGCTATTCAAGAAGGCTAACTCTTCAGTTGTCGCTTCAGACGCTGCCAAATATTTCACTGTCTCTAACCGCACACAATGGAAGAGAGCCTTTAAATACAACCAATTTAATGAAAATCAAAGCAAGCAAAAGGAGATAAAGAGATGAGCAAAAATTATAATGTCGTATTTTGTTATGATCCTGCCTATGTCTCTGATGAAGTTGTTGAGGTTGCCAAAAAAGAGCTGCCCCAAGGATTTAATCTGGTCTCAATCGAAAAAGATACTCCTTCAAAGAAAAAACTCGATATTTACAAGAAGGCCGACTTCTTGATGGAATTCTCAGCAGATCCTACACCAGAAGAATTTGGGGCTCTAAAGAAAGTTAAGTTTATTCAACTGCTTAGTGCTGGCTACAACAGATTTGATATGAAAACGGCCAACAAAATGAAAATTCCAGTAGCCAATAACCATGGAAATTGTGTAGCAGTCGCTGAGTTTACTATACTTCTTATTCTGACACTGTTAAGAAAACTGCCAGTCCATTACCTGACCACTAAAAACGGCAAATGGTTAGAATACAATTTAATGTTAGAACAAGGAGAATTTGCAGGACGAACTTTAGGGCTTGTGGGATTAGGCCATGTCGGCAGAGAGGTTGCCAAGCGGGCCAGAGCTTTCGAAGCTTCTATCTTGTACTACGACATTCGAAGGTTAAAATCATCTGATGAAAAAGAACTGGGATTGCAATTTGTACCTCTTAACGATCTCCTTAAAAAATCAGATGTGGTGAGCTTGCATCTTGCCCTCACACCTCAATCAAAAGGAATAATAGGAAAAAAAGAGTTTAAAATCATGAAATCCACGGCCTTCTTGATCAATACAGCAAGAGGTGGAGTCGTTGACAACAAAGAGCTTTATAGCGCCTTGTCTAACCGGAAAATCGCAGGAGCCGCTATAGATGTATTTGTCCAGGAACCTCCTGACCCAAACGATCCTCTCTTTCTTTTAGATAACGTCATCGTTACGCCTCATATGGCAGGAGGAACAATAGACACCTGGTCAAGAAGATTAAGGATTGCTTTTGAAAACTTTCAG
>CAYUXD010000240.1:0-4172 GCA_964448655.1 uncultured Eubacteriales bacterium | reverse complement strand
CGGGCATATTCGATGTCAAATTCACAATTTATTTCATCCTAAAAACCCGCCGCGGGGGCTTTTTTGAAGGGCATCATTAACATACACAGAATTTGGCGATTCTGTTGTGAAAAGCAGAAAAACATAATTTCCATTATTTGACTTTTTTTTGTGTTTTTTGCTGGATTTCACGCTTACTCCGAGTCGAACGTATTTGAAAGATTGTCTGGTATCTTTTCTATTTTTGTGCTGCTTGTGCCTTTCACACTAGCACCGGCAGCGGTTAGTGACGCCCCAGAAGCTGATAGAGTATACGTCACCAGGTCCATTGTCTTATCGCTGTTTAAGAACTGGATTCGATCCACTGAACTCTCAGCTTCTTACGATTCTCAGCGCAGTCCTTCAGATACAGATTAATAAGCGTCTGGTATGAGAATCCCGTTTCCTTGGCAAGCTTTTTGAAATATTCTATGGTGTTATTATCCAACCGGATCGTTATCTGTTTTTTTAGACGGTTGGCATAGGGATTTTTTCGACTTTTCATCTTTTTAAGATCATATTCTTTTTTCATATTAATCTCTCAAAATAGATTTTTTGTTCGTTTTTTGTTGCTTTCCGGGAAGATACTATTCTAATAATATCCTCATCTTTTCCTTCCATCATTACATAGCTCACAAGCAATATCCTCAATTTTGAGCTTAATCCTATCATCAAAAAGCGGACTTCCTTCAAAGAATGATCTTCGTCATAGAATTCAATTGCATTTTCATCGTAAAAAACAGTTTTAGCCTCATCAAATGCAACACCATGATTTCGAAAATTGGCTAAATCTTTTCTTTTGCTCCATTCAAATCGTACTTTTTTCATAATTATTATATATTTATTTTGTAGTGCATTGCAAGTATTAAATAATTTTGTATCATACACATATCCCAGCTGTGATTCAGGCGATCCGTCTGTAGAGAAAATCTCAATGTGAAATTTCGATAGTCGAGAAGTACCTGGACTGTGGCAATCCTAAGTGCGGCTTTGCGAGGATTCGGTGCGGAGATTGTGGGAAAGAGTTTTTATTGCATTTTTCCTGTAAGGTTAGGGACTTCCTAGCTGCTCTTTGTCGATTTGTGGGGAAAAAGTCTAGCCTTTTGCTGATTGTTCTGCAGTTTATTTCAATTTGTCTATCTTGTTTGCCGTTGAACGTGTCGTTTTGAGTGTGATACACTCATTGTAGGTTGTTAGCAGTCAGAAATAGCGGAAAATTGTGAGGAATTTTTGTCAACCACCAAGGGGATGATGAATCAGGCCCCTAAATTAAGAGAGCTCACTTATGGCCTTACTTAATAAGGCCTGAGAGGTTTTGCCATCTTCTGGATAGACAGCCATGCCTATCGACAAATCTCCCCAATTCTGTTCTTCGGCGAGATTATGAATTCTTTTTTTAACTGCACTGGCTCCTTTTCTATCCGTTTGGGAAAAGATGATATGATACCTCCTCAGATGAGGGCCAATAATATTATCATAGCTACGTATATATTTTTGCAGCAGATGAAAAGAAAGGACGTTACCCGGCAGTACTTTGCTTAATCCACGAGGAACAGAGTGGCTTATGTCTACCGCGAAAACACTAAAATTTAGCTTATACCTTTGTGAGCGGTTTATTTCCTCATCGATAACCTTAATCTCTGATTTATACTTTCTCTTTTTTATCGAGTTCCCAAACCTAAACATTATTCTCCTCTCACCAAACTTTATCTAATAGGCTGCCTTATTATTCTCTGCCTCTCAAATGATCATGAAAAACACGATACTGATCTGCCTAACGCTATAAACTTTAGTCCTTAAAAGTTCAAAGTGTTCCATTATTTAAGGCTTAAGAATAAACATTTGCTCTTTTTTTCGCAAGTACAATCTTTTTTTTTCTATGATTTTTATCATCTGTTGCGCAAGATCGAAAGTACACATTTGGGAACACGAAAGCAGACACAAATTACCTGTCGGCAATATAATCTCTTGTTTTTTTTATTTATAGTTCAGGAGTTTTCTTCTTTTTCAGAGCTTTCAGTATTTTTTCAGACGTTATCGGGAGTTCCTTTATCCATACTCCGGTAGCATTCGCTATTGCATGGGCAACTGCAGCCAGGACAGGCAAAGTAGCCCCTTCTCCAACTTCCTTGGCTCCATAGGGACCTTCTGGCTCGTAGGATTCAACAATCCCACTGAAGATTTCAGGAGCGTCTTTGGCGGTCATGAGCAGATAGTCATGCAGGTTGGGGTTTAGAATATTGCCTTTTTCGTCATACATAACTTCTTCCATGATGGTCTCGCCCGTACCCATGACCACAGCTCCCTCAACTTGCCCGTGCACAGCCTGGGGATTGACAGGAGTGCCACAGTCATGATAATCGGTGAATTTTTCAATTCTTACCTTACCTGTTTCCAGGTCCACGCTGCATTCGCAGACTGAGCTTCCGAAAGAATAAGCGGGGCTGGTTCCCACGGCAGCTCCCTTGTAATCTCCTCCGAGTCCTTCTGGAGGCTTATACCAGCCCGTGCCTACAAGAGGTCCGTGCTCGTTAAAATACTTCCGCGCTACCTCTGCCCATTTCATAATTTTTGATTTATCTTTCTTATGAAATATTAGATTATCTCTTGCCTCAAGTTCTTGAGGCTCGCAATCCAAGATTTTTGAGGCAACAATAAAAAGCTTTTTGAGAACATCTCGGCTTGCCTGGACAACTGCGTTTCCTCCCATCAACGTAGTTCTTGAAGAGTAAGCACCCAAATCCAGAGGACTGATGTCAGAATCTTCGGTCCTGATGCGGACTTTATGAAGGCTTATGCCCAGAGCTTCGGCACACATCTGAGAAAGAACGGTCGATGAACCCTGCCCTATTTCTGCTGCCTGGATGAGAAGGACCGCGGCTTCGCCGTCTTCGCTTATTTTGACTATGGCGTTTGCGTGGGGAAAAATAGATTTTTTTAAAAATGTCTCAGGTTTTTTCTCGGAGCTTCGCTGGACCTGACCCCTGTAGATAGCATAACCTGCTCCTGAGACAAAGCCGCCGCAGCCGATTCCTATTCCTCTTCCTGGAGGGAGCTTGCCGTACTTTTCTCTCCATCCTGATTTTTTCGCCACTTCTTTTAGAGTGGCCTTAATTTCGCAGCTTCGAACATCAAGGTCGTTGCAAGTGCGGGTGTCGGGATCCATGGCGTTGCGGAGACGTATTTCGACAGGATCAATCTCCAGGTCATCAGCAATCATACTGAGCAGGCTCTCAAACGCAAAACGAGGCTGAGGGGTGCCGTGGCCGCGCATGGCGCCGCAGGCTGGCTTATTGGTCATAATCCTGAATCCCTCGTATCTATAATTCGGGATATGGTAAAGTGTAGGGATCATGGCGCCTGCATAGTAGGCAGTTATAATCCCGAAAGAAGTGTAAGCTCCTCCGTCAAGGTAAATCTTGCTTTGAACAGCGGTTATCCTTCCATCCTTTTTTACACCGATTTTAAATTTCATGTACTGCTTGTGTCTTCCCCGGCCGTAAAGAAACATCTCTTCACGACTGTAGACCATCTTCACTGGTCTTCCTGTCTTTTTCGAAGCGATGGAGGTTATTAAATCAAGGGGGGTTGTCCCGGCTTTCCCGCCAAATCCTCCTCCCACAGGAGGACGGATGATGCGAATTTTCCCCAAAGGGATATCAAGCACCCGGGCAACCATGTAATGAACGTAATGAGGAACCTGGGTAGAGGAATAGAGCACAAGATTAGAGCCATCATTTTCCCAATAAGCGATAGAAGCATGGGGCTCAAGCGGACTCTGGTAGACATGATTCCCGACAAACTCCTCTTCTCTAGTATGATCAGCCTCTTTGAATCCTTTGGCGATATCGCCGAAATGATGGTCAACGTGAGTGTTGATGTTGTTTTTATACCTCTCATGAAGCCGGGGAGCTCCTTCTTTTAGAGCCTCCACGGGATTAAACACAGCCGGAAGCTCTTCGTATTCTACTTTAATAAGGCCTAAAGCTTTCTCTGCTGTTTCCTCATCCAGAGCTATAACAGCTGCCACCTCATCACCGACATGGCGCACGCGCTCTTTGGCCAGTACATGCTCATCATAGCGCGCCGGGGAAATACCATAGGTAATCTCAGGCACATCTTTCCCTGTCAAAACTAATTTGACACCAGGAAGA
>CAYUXD010000239.1:0-4181 GCA_964448655.1 uncultured Eubacteriales bacterium | reverse complement strand
AAACATAGATTGGGATACAATAAATTATCAGGAATTAAGAGATAAAATTTCCAAGGCTCTAAAAGATATCTACGAGGAGAAAGAAAAAATCATGGGCGAAGCCCGCATGAGGGAATTTGAGAGAATCATCACGCTTCAAATCTTAGATTCCCAGTGGAAAGATCATCTGTTAGCTATGGATTATCTGAAGGAAGGGATTGGCCTTCGAGGCTATGCTCAAAAGGATCCTCTAATTGAATACAAAAAAGAAAGTTACGATATGTTTCAGGCAATGATGGATAGAATTGAAGAAGAATCCATCCGTTATCTTTTCCTTCTCCAGCCTGTAAAAGAAGAAGAACTACCAGAAAGAAGGGAACAACCTCTGTACTACCAGCGTCCTCAAGGCTCCCAGGCCGCTAGAGTCAAACAAGCAAGATCCTTAATTCCAAAAAAGAGGAAAAAGAAAAAAAAGAAAAAATGAGGTGGAAAAAATGTTAAATCAAAAAATGAAAGAAGGACTGACTTTTGACGATGTGCTTGTTCTCCCCGCAAAGTCTCGCACGATTCCCGCTCATGTAGATACGAAAACAAAGTTCAGTCGGAATATCAACCTCTCCATCCCGATCGTTAGCTCAGCCATGGATACTGTCACAGAATCAAAAATGGCAATTGCCTTAGCTCAGCAAGGAGGACTAGGAGTCATCCACAGGAACCTGCCCATAGATAAACAGGCAGAAGAAGTGGACAAAGTCAAACGCTACGAAAGTGGAATGATTGTTGACCCCATCACGATGAGACCTCATAACAAAATATTTGAAGCCAAGGAGATTATGAAAAAATATAAAATCTCGGGGCTCCCTATAACTGATGAAAAAAATAAATTGGTAGGTATTTTAACCAACCGAGATATCAGGTTTGAAACACGCCTCAATCTGGCCATAGAAAAAGCCATGACCAAGGATTTAGTGACAGTGCCGTTAGGGACATCTCTTGAAGAAGCGGAAAAACTCTTCCATAAACACAAAATTGAAAAGATCATGATGGTGGATAAGAATTTTTCCCTTAAAGGATTGATCACCTACAAAGACGTTCTCAAGAGAATACAGTATCCTCATGCTTCAAAAGACAAATTTGGACGCTTAAGGGTGGGCGCCGCCGTAGGAGTGGGAGCTGAAACCCTGGAAAGGGCCAGGGCTCTAATCGAGGCAAAGCTTGATGTCCTGGTTGTAGATACAGCCCACGGGCATTCCAAGAGAGTTATAGATACGGTAAAAATGCTTAAAAAGGAATTCCCTAAGCAAGAGCTTGTAGCCGGAAATATCGGCACAACAGAAGCTGCCAAAGAGCTCATTGAACTCGGAGTAGACGCAGTGAAGGTGGGAGTTGGCCCAGGTTCCATATGCACAACCAGAGTTGTCACGGGGGCGGGAATTCCTCAGATCACAGCCATTGCAGATGTCTACAAGGTGGCAGAGGCGAAGAATATCCCAATTATCGCTGATGGGGGTGTAAAGTTTTCAGGGGATATCACCAAAGCTATCGTTGCCGGTGCAAGTTCAGTCATGCTCGGAAACGTCCTCGCCGGAACGGAAGAATCTCCTGGGGAAGTGGTGATCTATCAAGGCCGCTCTTACAAGACCTATCGCGGCATGGGATCAATGGAAGCCATGAAAGAAGGAAGCCGTGATAGATATTTTCAAGACCTGGTCTCAAGCGAAGCCAAAATCGCCCCAGAAGGAATAGAGGGCAGGGTGCCTTATAAGGGCAGCGCTGCTAATATCATTCAAATGATGGTTGAAGGACTTAAGGCTGGAATGGGTTATGCAGGCTGCAAAACCATTCTAGAACTCCAGAAAAAGGCGAAATTTGTAAAAATTACAGGAGCGGGAATCAGAGAAAGCCATGTCCATGATGTTATCATCACCAAAGAAGCTCCCAACTACAGCTTGGATTAATAAAAAATAACGAAAAGTAGTAAACATCCAGGAGAGAACAGCTATTTAGAAACGCCGAAGAAGGTCTAATTTAGTCATCCTTTAGATAAATCGAAATGAGATTATTATAGGGTTTATGCCAATGAAGAAATATTGGCGCTGCTTTGTATGTAATGACGTCCACTATGGGGTGAAACCTCCAGAGATATGCCCCACCTGTCTGGCAAAGAACGCCTATGTAGAAATCTCTTCCGAAGAGGCAAAGAAGTCAAGCAGTATGACCAAGGTTGAGTTTGATAAGGGAAAATTTCTCGAGGCTATTGAAAAATTTACAGAAAACAATGAATTCCAAGTGAATCCTGACACGGAAAAAGTCAAGATGCTCCTGGATGGACTATTTAATAACGAGCAAAATCATGGCCTGAAATACTGCCCCTGCAGGCTGATCACAAAGGACTTTGCGGAAGATTTAAAGCTAGTCTGTCCCTGTAACTTTCTTATCCACGAAACATATAAAGATAAAGAAGATGGAGAGTGCTGGTGCGGGCTTTTCGTAAGGAGAGAAAAGCATGAATAAACGAATAATGTTTTGGGCCAGGGAATGTCCTCATTGTAAGGCCATGATGCCTTATGTGGATAAATTAGAAAAAGAGACAGGCATTAAGCTAGAAAAACTCGAAATCTGGCACAACGAAAAAAATGCAGATTTGATGCGCTCTTACGGGCCGATCATCGCTCCCAAATGTGGAGGCCAGCTGCGAACGCCCACGTTTTTTAACACAGAAACCAACGATGTCATCTGCGGTGAGGTTGAATACGAAAAGCTCAAAGAATGGGCATTAAAATAGCAAAACTGAGAAGACCCCCATTTATCACAGCGAGGGATTCATCAATTTTCGCATGCAATCCTTAGCTGCTCAACTCCTCCTTTTTTAAATCTGGATCAGAAATCTTCTAATCCGTTCGAAGAATTTTATTTTATCTCTTTTATCTTGTTGTCTTCATCGACCAGTAAAATTTTCGGCATAAAAAAATCTGTCTCTCCTTCATCCAACGAAACATAAGAAGCAATAATCAATCTGTCTCCTACCTTTGCCTTATGAACAGCTGCTCCGTTCACCCCTACAACTCCAGAATTCGCGGCACCTTTTATCAAGTAAGTCGAAAATCTTTCTCCATTGGATATATTGTAGACATGGATCTGTTCGAAAGGTATCATTCCGACAGCTTCCATCAAGCTTTCATCCAGAGTGAGGCTTCCTTCATAATCAAGGTTTGTTTCTGTGACCACGATCTTTTGAATTTTTGCTTTTAACATAGTTCTTCTCATCGCTTTTTACTCCTTTGTACGGAGAATTGTATTATCAATAAGCCTGACTTTGCCTATAAAAACCGCCACGGCAGCGAGAGCTTCCTTCTCAATTCTGGCTACAGGATCGAGGTTATCCATGTCCACTATCTCAACATAATCTATTTTTGCCAGGGGCTCCCTGCCAATTATTTCTTTCATTTCTTTAATAATCACTGCCGAGTCTCTCTGCCCTTTTTCCATCATTGATTGAGCCTTTTTCAGGCTTTTTGATAAAACAAGAGCCGTTTTCCTCCCTTCTCGGGTTAAGTATTTATTGCGGGAACTGAGGGCAAGACCATCCTCTTCTCTTATTATGGGTAAGGCATCTATTTTCACGCCTAAATTAAGTTCCTTTACCATCTTTTTCAAGATAATTGCCTGCTGGGCATCCTTCTGCCCGAAAAATGAAATATCTGGATTGACAATATTAAAAAGCTTCAGCACTACAGTACAGACTCCCCGAAAATGACCGGGGCGTGAGCGGCCACACAGCTTATCCTGTAAATCGTGAACCTCGACATATGTCTTATACCCTTGGGGATACATCTCGCCTGCTTCAGGCACAAACAAATAATCAACTCCTTCTCTCTCTAAAACTTCTGAATCCCGATTCAAATCCCGCGGATACTCCTTAAAATCTTCCCTCGGACCGAACTGTGCAGGATTAACGAATATGCTCACTACAGTAATATCTGCTTTCCGAAGAGAATCCTTCACCAAACTCAGATGTCCTTCATGAAGATAGCCCATGGTAGGTACAAATCCGATGCTCTTTCCCCGTGATTTTATACCAGAAACCGCGCTTCGCATCTCGTCTATCTTTTTTATGACTTTCATGGCTATCTCAATCTTGCCTTTCTCCCAGAGTTGGGTGGTTAAATGTCACTGCGATCGACCGAGGGAAGCGTGGCAAT
>CAYUXD010000238.1:0-4181 GCA_964448655.1 uncultured Eubacteriales bacterium | reverse complement strand
TACAAATAAACAGATGGGTTTTATAGATCAAACTTCTGCATTAGAAAAAAGTAGCCTGTCCCCTTTTTTAAATATTTGACATCATATTTTTTCCTATGCTATAAATTTTTTTAGGAGAGAATTGGAAAAAGATGCCTGTGTTTATGACCAGGCAGGAATGACGGGAAACGGGGGGAAAATTGCTAATGAGCGAAAATACAAACTGCTGCATGTCAAACTCTTATTTCAAATTCTCGCCTTGACTTACGAACAATTCTCTGCTGACATACTTTAAAACAAGGAGGTGAATATAATGAAAGGACCGGTCCGAGCCTTGAGTAGTTGTGCTCTTCTGCTGGTGTGTTGTTCCTTAGTGCTGCAAAGTGGCCTCTCTCAGCAGCCAGACAAGAGTCTGCTGCTTAAGGCAATGGAAGAGGAATTGAGTCGCTCGATGAAAGGGTTGGGCGAGAAGGGGAATCCGCCCCCCTATTTTATAAGCTACGATATCACTGAGACAAAAAACACTATGATCATAGCCTCCTACGGCGCCCTGCGCCACAGCTCAACCGAACACTCACGCCTGCTAGATATGGAGGTTCGGGTAGGCGATTACAAACTCGATAATACGCATCGTCTTCGCGGCGTGTATGATTTCAGGTTCCCTCTCCCCGTATCTATTTCATTGGAAGATGACCTGGATGCAATCAAGAGCGCCCTCTGGTTAGAAACAGACAAGAAATACAAGGAAGCAATGGAAAGGTTGATTCAGGTGAAGGCGCAGAAAACCGTCAAGGTAAAAGAGGAGGACGAATCAGCTGACTTTTCCCACGAATCTCCTGAGAAGTTCATTGGCGCCCTATCCGAGACCATGGTAGATAAAGCTGAGTGGGAAAAGAAGCTCAGGCAATACTCAACCCTGTTCAATGATTTTCCGGAAATCTACGAATCCAGCGTAAGTTTATCGGCAAACGCCACAAACAAGTATCTTGTCAACAGTGAAGGGACAGTGATCCAGCAAGGGTTGACTCACTGGCGTCTTGGTGTCTATGCCAGGACAAAAGCGGAGGATGGGATGGATCTTTACAAGTACGAATCGTTCGATGCCCACTCGCTGGGAAAAATGCCCGATGAGGAGGAAGTGCGTCAGAAAATTAGACTTCTCACCAAAGAATTATTAGCTCTGCGTGCGTCTCCAGTGGTCGAGCCGTTTACAGGTCCAGCCATTTTATCCGGGCGCGCTGCGGGTGTCTTTTTCCACGAGATTTTCGGCCACCGAATCGAGGGCCATCGCCAGAAGGATGAAGAAGAAGGTCAAACCTTTACCAAAAAGATTAACCAACCAGTGTTGCCTGATTTCATATCCGTCTATGATGATCCCCTACAGAAAAGCTTCGGCGATCAAGACCTCAGCGGCCACTACCTTTATGATGATGAAGGCGTAAAAGCCCAACGAGTTACAGTGGTAGAAAAAGGTATTTTGAAGAATTTTCTGATGTCGCGTTCGCCTATTGCCGGGTTTGATAAGTCGAGCGGTCATGGGCGAAAAGAAGCGGGCTACAGAGCCGTCGGCCGTCAAGGTAATTTGATCGTGGAAGCATCCGAAACCGTCTCGGAAAAAAAGCTTCGTGAGTTGCTGATTGAAGAGTGCAAAAAGCAAGACAAGGAGTTTGGCCTAATCTTCGAAGACATATCCGGCGGTTTTACTTTTACCGGCCGGGGGATTCCCCAGGCGTACGCAGTGATTCCGATCATAGTTTACCGCGTGTTCACCGACGGACGGCCTGACGAGATGGTGCGCGGTGTGGATTTAATCGGCACCCCACTTGTCTCGTTCAGCAAGATCCTGGCGTGCGGAGATAAGCCAGAAGTTTTCAACGGAATCTGCGGAGCTGAATCCGGAGGAGTGCCTGTTTCTGCCGTGGCTCCAAGTATTCTAACCGGGGAGATTGAGATTCAAAAGAGAAGGAAATCACCGGATCGACCGCCCCTTCTCCCTGCGCCTAAAAGGAGGAATCAATGATGAGCACTAAGCAATCACGATTTATCTTCCTCTGGATCTTTCTCTTTAGTTGTCTGTTCTCAGTTGTTATTCCAGCGTCTAAGCTCGGTGCCCAGCAGCAAGAAGATGTATTGCTGAAGGCTCTCAAAGATGAAATGAACAGATCGATGGAGGAGCTTCAACTCAAGGATATGGAGAAGCCGTATTACATCGAATATGCCGTGGAGGATGCTGAAACATTTGTAATTAAAGCTGTGTTTGGGGCAATCGTTGAATCCGATAATGATCGTAGCCGCTTGCTGAGAGTAGGTTTACGGGTGGGCAGCTACGATCTGGATAACAGCGCCTTCGCAGGCGGGAGTTCACCTTATTCCATGATAGGAGGCCGTCCGGCACAGCTCGTGCTGGAAGATGATTACGAAGCGTTGCGCCACGATATATGGCTGACGACTGATAGAGCCTACAAACAGGCGCTGGAGCAGTTGGCGGCCAAACGATCTTTTATCAAAACCAAAGTCCAGCCTGAAGAAATTCCCGACTTCTCGCGTGAGGAAGCTACAAAGACCATCGCTCCCAAAAGACTATTAACATTTGACCAGAAAAAATGGAAAGAGACCTTGCGCAGCTTGTCCGCTATTTTCCGCGAATTTCCCGTAATCTATGATTCAAGCATCAGCCTTAACGTTAGGTTTTCCTACAAATATTTCATAAACAGCGAAGGCACCGTGAGTCATCAGCCGGCCAATCTCGTTTCGCTCTATGTGCGAGCGGCCACCCAGGCATCTGACGGGATGGGGCTGAAACATTTTGTTCCATACTACGGGATCAGTCTTGAGCAGCTACCTCCTGAGAAAGAGATGGCCGCCTCTATACGAAAGATGGCCGAGGAGCTTACTGCATTGACCTCGGCGCCAGTGCTGGAGAAGTATCTCGGACCTGTGCTGGTTACTGGTCAGGCTGCCAGCGAACTCTTTGCCCAGGTGCTTGCTCCCCAGCTTTCTGGCCAGCCACCGCCTCTTATGGAACAGCAGCAAATGGCAGCGATGATGACCGAAAGCAAGCTCGCCGCGCGGTTGAATCGTCGAGTGCTCCCTTCTTTTTTTACTGTCGTGGATGATCCCACTCAAGAAACCTATGAAAAGAACGAGCTTATTGGGTCCTATAAGGTTGATGACCAGGGCGTTCCGGCTCGGCCAGTGACTGTTATTGAGCGTGGAATTTTAAAAACGCTTCTGATGTCACGCCGCCCCAGTAAAGAAATCTCCAAATCAAACGGCCACGGCCGCGCCATGCAGATAGGTTCTCCCAGTGTTCAGATTGGAAACCTCTTCGTGCAGGCGACTGAGGGAAAAAGCATTGCTGAATTGAAGCAGGAGTTGATCGATCTGTGCCAGGATCAAGGGCTCTCCTACGGCTTGTTGATAAAGAAGTTAGATAATCCCAGCATTACGGGAAGAGAATTCTCATTATCATCTTTTTCTATGCGTGGGGGACCGCAGCAAGAGTTGGTAACGACTCCGATTCTGGTATACAAGGTATTTGTCGAGGATGGAAGGGAGGAGCTGGTGCGCGGCGTTACAGTGGCAGAGATGTCCGTCAGAATGTTGAGAGACATCGTGGCAGTGGGCAAAGACTATTATGTGAACAATAAGCTCACGGCTGGCGGTGGAATAATGGGACTCTTTTTCTCCTATGCCTTTAGGTTTGGCGAAGCAGGAGCCCTGGGGATTCCCACGACTGTGATTGCGCCTTCAGTGCTTTTTGAAGAGGTGGAGTTGAAAAAACCTGGCGGCGCCCAGCAGAAACCAGCGTTCCTTAAGCATCCGTTTTTCAAAAAATAGCAGAGCATTGGGGTCAGGCTTTGTCCTCATAACATTCCCATGGATAAGGCCTGATCCCTTACTGGATTGTAAATTTTTCTTGTATTATTCAGAAAATTCTGTATAATTAGACCTTCTATACATATCAAAGAATATAGATGAGAATTGAAAGAAACATAAAAGGCGTTAAATACATCTAAGGTTTTGTGAAAAGGGGAAAAATTCCAAATATATTTTAGTTAGTGTAATGCTGGGTGTGAAATTTATTAAAAGGAGAAAGAATGTAAAAAGGCAAAAAAGAAGTAATGGTTAATTTGATGGATAATATTTTTTAAGGGAGTAATAATGGAAGAAGAAAACAAGATTTATATTGGGAATATAGA
>CAYUXD010000237.1:0-4246 GCA_964448655.1 uncultured Eubacteriales bacterium | reverse complement strand
ATAAGTATCGTTGATCTTTTTGAAGAAATCTAAGTCAATCATTATTAGGGAAAGTTCAGTTTTGTTACGCTTGGCAAGGCTGAATTCCTGTTTCAAACGCTCAGTGAAATATCTTTTATTGTAGATATTGGTTACTGGATCCATGACTCCCATGCGGTATAGCTCATCATGAAACACCTTTTCACTTTCATCAGACAGTATGAATTTAAAGACAGTCGAAGAGCTTATCTGGATTTTGTCACCATCTTTGAGAACATGCTTGGTAATACGTTTGTTGTTGACAAAAGTACCGTTTGTACTTCCTAAATCCTTAATAGTTGCCTTTTCTCCATCTACTTCGATTTCTGAGTGTTCGCGGGAGACACCGGCATCCTTGAGTGGGATGTCAGCCTGGGCGCTCCGACCGATGACTGTTGTTCCCTTCTCCAAGGTGCAGAGTTTGCCCAACAGGTGTCCCTTTAAAAAAAGGATGTAGGCATTTTTGGATTGTTGTTCAACTATTTTAAATATGGGTTTTGTAATTGTTTCATCAATATTTCTAAGCTTGTCTTTTTTATTTTTAGCGACCATGGTTTACCTTATGAGAGTTGATAATGATATCAGTCGGTAATTGATAGAATAGAAATTTGTTTTTTTGATTGAAGAAATATCTTGGTTTTTATTCTTGATTTTCTTCATTGGTATTCCTCATAACTCTTAGCATAGAGAAGAATAGTTGTCAATTGAGAGTGAAAATTTTTATAAATTAGGAATGATATAAGCATTAAAAAGAAAAAAATGTGAACCTTTTTACATTTCAAATGTTCAGGTAGATTTTGTTTGGACTCGCTTAATCCTGGCTAATTATGCCTGAAGGAAGGACAAGGCTAGCTATTGCAAATAGTGGCTCCTCGGGTAGGACTCGAACCTACAACCTAGTGGTTAACAGCCACCCGCTCTGCCGATTGAGCTACCGAGGAGCAAGTCGTCATTAATTTAGCAAAATTCATGGAGAATATCAACGCGTTACCCATAAATGGGGTCAGGTCTTGCTTTTTGCTTGTCTCAAAAATCTCATGCAAAGGCATTAATATTTCATGACAAGGCTGAAAGCAGCACAGATATCTCCTTTCTTCAGGATGAAATTTTGCCACGCTTCCCTGCCTATTTATAAAAAGAGCGGAGTTGCGCGCAATCCAACGCATTAGTATTTATTGCTTTTGTATGAGCAAAGGCAAAAAGCAAGACCTGACCCCGGTGAGTTAAAAGCGATAGCCGGCTTGTTTGATTTCTTTACGATAGTCCTTCCCCCACATCTCCACAATTTTGCACATCTCATAAATCCTTGACCTTAGACGAACTCCGATCCTATCTACTAGAGAATCATCGGCTTTTTTGAAGCGCTGGTCCCTGGCATCTTCTTCTGCTTCTCCACTATCTATGTAGTTTGAAGTGAAAACAGTAACTTTTTTATTGTTATATCGACGATTAATAATGTAGAAAACAGTATCCTCAACCCATGCGGTAGTCCTTTTTGCTCCTAGTTCGTCAAGGACAAGAACTTCTTTTTGAAAAACGGGTTCTAATACTTCTGACTCTGTTAAAGAAGAGTCAGGTGTGTAAGTGCTCTGGATATTTCTTATCAAGTTCCTGAAATCACAGAAATAGCAAGGAATGTTCTTCTTCTTGATCAACTCATGAATGATAGCAACTGCCAGATGCGTCTTCCCTACTCCACAGGGCCCTTGAAAAAGAAGGCCAATATCCTGCACAGGGTAATTTTTGACAAATTTTATGGCTATCTTTAATGCATCACGGTGCGAATCGTTATGTTCTTCAAAGCTTTTAAAGGTACAATGTTTGTATCTTTTCGGGATATTGGCTTGATCGAAAAGAATCTTGTTCTTCCGCTCATGGAAGCACTTGCACCGTTTAGCCACGGTCCCGGAATCGGATTCCTCCAGAACCCATTCAGTTCCCTGGCACAGAGAGCATGTAGTATCTGGCATCAGTTTAAATATCCTCTGAGTTGTTGGAGCTTTCGAGAGCGAGCCAACTTTCTCATGGCTTTTTGCTCAATTTGTCTTATTCTTTCCCTTGATAAATCGAGCATATCTCCTATTTCCTGAAGAGTTCGAGCCTTATCATCATCCAATCCGAATCTTAATTTTATCACATTTACCTCTTTATCATCCAATTCGCCTAACATTTCCCTGATTTGCTGCTGGATAGAGTTTTTAATAATCTGGTATTCAACAGACGGAGTCAGATCGTCTTGTATCCTATCTTCCATTTCCACACCTTCCTCGAAGTATTTATCGCTAAGGGAAACATCCTTTCCGTCTAATAACTCCAAATCCTCAACCTCATCTTTGGCAATGCCCATTCTTTTTGCTATTTCTTCCCTTGTCGGCTCTCTACTCAGCTCTGTTTTAAGCCCGGCAGTTTTTCTTTTCATATCTGATATTTTATCAGAAAGCTTTTGAGGGAGATAATAAGCTCGAGAATAGCGCGTTAAAGCATGGATAATAGCCTGCCTAATCCACCACACTGCATAGGATATGAACTTAACGTTTCGGGTGGGATCAAACCTCTTTGCTGCTTCAATTAGACCCAGGTTTCCTTCATTGATAAGGTCGAACATGCCTATTCCCATTCCTTTGTACTTTTTCACGTAGGAAACAACAAATCTTAGGTTCGACTCAACCAATTCCTTAAGCGCCTTTTTATCGCCTTTCTGGATGCGATTCCCTAATCTTTTTTCATCTTCTTGAGAGAGGGGCGGAAATTTGGATATCTGATTCAGATAGAGCCTTAAATTTTTAAAATCTATAAAACCCTTGTACTTATCTCTCATTCCTTCTCTTTTTCTATTTTTATGATTTTAGCTTGGCTTATATGCACAAGACTTTTTTTTCTGAGTTCAAATTCATCTTCCTTGCCTTCAAAAAATTCTTTTCTTAGGTACTCCAGAAACATATTCACCTCTGCTTCAATCTGTTCTATCTTTTTTCTCATATTCAAGATTACTTCCACTCCAGCAAGATTGATTCCCAAATCCCGAGTCAGATTCAGGATCATTTCCAGCTGCCTCAAGTCATCTTCTGTATAACATCGTGTGTTTCCCTCGCTTCGAGAAGGTCTTAACAATCCTTCTCTCTCATACAGTCTAAGAGTTTGGGGGTGAATATTGAACATTTTTGAAACACTGCTTATATGATAATAATTTTTTGGTTCTTTTTTCTCTTTCATCTTAATGAATCCCCATTTTTTTCCTTGGATTCTGAGGATAGATTTTCTCGAGTTCTCTCATAAGTTCTCTTGTTCTCTCATCATTAAACGGAGGAGGAACAATAGATACTTCTACAAATTGATCGCCTCGCGCTTTTTTCCCGGCCAGGGGGGCGCCTTTAGCCCTTATCCTGAATTTTTGACCAGATTTTGTACCAGGAGGAACTTTGATAGTTGCATTGCCGGAAAGAGTAGGAACTTCAATCTTTGCTCCCAGAGTAGCTTCAGGCACTGTTATGGGTATCTTAACATAGATATTAGATCCCTCTCGGTGGAAGAGAGGATGGGTGGCGGCTTCAATGGTGATAAACAGATCGCCTGAGGGGCCTCCCCCTCTTCCTGCATTACCTTTTCCAGGGATGCGAACTTTTGAACCAGTGTTAACTCCACCAGGGATCCTGACGCTTATAAGTTCAGTCTTTTGAATGAGGCCCTGTCCGTAGCACATGGAACATTCCTGCCCTGGAGCTCTGCCTGTTCCTCCGCAGGAAGGGCAAGTCCCCGAAAATCTCATTGAACCTCTCTGGATAGTCGAACGCCCGCTCCCACCGCATACCGGACACGCTTGCTGTCCACCTTTCTGCATGTAGCCAGTTCCGTTGCAGGTAGGACAGGCTGCCATCCGGGTCAATTTTATCCTCGTCCTCAAACCATTGATAGCATCCATAAAACCAACTTTCATCGTATAATGGAGATCTTCGCCTCTCTCTACCCTTTGATATGTCCTCTGAGCGGTCGTGCCAAAGATATTTTCAAAGAAATCCCTGAATGAGGACGTGCCAACATTAGAGAAATCGAAACCATCGAAGCCAGATGTGTATGTCTGGTATCGTGGTCCTCCTCGAGGTGCGTCTCCGACGAACCCGAACTGGTCGTACTGACCTCTTTTCTTAGGATCGCTTAAGACCGAATAAGCCTCCTGGATTTATTTAAACTTTGTTTCAGCTGTTTTATCCCACGGGTTGTGATCTGGTTG
>CAYUXD010000236.1:0-4253 GCA_964448655.1 uncultured Eubacteriales bacterium | reverse complement strand
GTCAGACGTAAATAAAAGAGGCGCTCATGACCTGTCCCTTTTTCCAGACGTAAGGGTGGAAAGCGTTCATTACCTGTCCCCTTTTTTCTGGATTTAAGGATGCTGCCTTTGAACGGCAGAAGTCGCAGGCTCTCCAAAAGAACAAATTATATAACAGGGGAGGTACAAATCCTGCATCGCCCCCAATTAAATTCAGGCGAATTGGATCGCAGCCAGAACAAAGAAGGAGGTAAAATAATGTCAGGAGAGAATATGATTGTTCAGGATATAAGGAAGGAGTTACGGGAAAATGCCGATGAGAAATACCGCCAGTCTATTCAAAGGTTTTTCAAAGAAGAGATTAAATTGTTGGGCGTGAAGACTCCTATTTTCAGAAAAATCACTCAGAAATATTTTCCAGCCATACAAGATAGATCCAAGCAGGAAATATTCAGCTTGTGCGAGAAATTATTGGAATCGGGCTTCATGGAAGAGCGGGGAGTTGCTTTTGACTGGGCCTTTCGTTTGAGGCATAAATATGAAAAAAAGGACTTTACAATTTTGGAATCATGGCTGAAAAAATATGTTACAAACTGGGCTGCCTGTGACAGCCTTTGCTGCCGGGCACTGGGGTACTTTATTTACAAATTTCCAGAATACTTTCCGAAAGTTAAAAAATGGGCCGTTTCAAAAAATAGATGGGAACGAAGGGGATCGGCTGTAGTTTTGATTTATTCCATAGAAAAGAAAAAATCGCTCGCACCTGTTTTTGAGGTTGCAGATATCCTTCTGCTGGATGAGGACGATATGGTTCAGAAGGGTTATGGCTGGATGTTGAAGGTAGCAAGCAATCATGAGCCCAAGAAGGTTTTTGAATACGTGATGAGAAATAAGAAAAAAATGCCCAGAACAGCCTTGAGATATGCTATAGAGAAATTATCACCCGACCTGAGGAAACAGGCAATGGCTAAGGAATAGGAAGATTCCTACAGCTTTTTTATCCAGGTAGAACTTTTTTCCCTCTCGCACGTCTTAGTTAGTGAAATTCGTGATAGAATAACAAATCATGGAAAATGATGGCAGCAAATGCGTCCATGATACAGGACAGATCATCCATCCGGCATTCGACAATCTGTACGAAAAATACCAGAATGCTGTCTTCGGTTTCGCTTATTACCTCACTCAAAATCGAGGAGATGCAGAAGATTTGTTTCAAGAAGCCTGGCTCCGCATTGCAAAAAAACTGCCCGAAGAGGTGAATATGAAAAGTATAAAAGCCTGGATATTCACTATAGTCGTCAATCTGCACCGGGATGAGCTGCGTAAGAAACGGATTAGAAGATTATTTTTTTTACAAAGAGCCATGAGTCTTGAAAATGAAAATACTCTATTCCCTGTCCTGCCCGGAAAGCCCGTTTCCGTTAATTCAGACGAAGCGCATCAGACAGACATGGGGAGGGATATCGCCCAAGCTCTTGCCAGGCTGCCGGATCGACAGCACCGCGTATTTGTGCTCAAAGAGATGGCAGAATTTAAACAAGCAGAAATAAGTGATATCCTCGGGATCCCGCTCGGCACGGTCAAATCGCTGATGCACCGTGCCGTTAAGCGGCTGAGGCGGGAACTCTCGAAATATCACGAGAAATCCAACGATAAGAGGGATTAAGATGCGATGCAAAGACATCGAGCGTTTAATCATTGATTCCTCAGATGAGGATCTGAGCTTGGAAGAATTGAGAACGATAGAGAAACATATCGCCCATTGCGCACTTTGTGCTCGCTTCCAAGACGACCTTGAAAAAATTCGGATGGGCGTCAAAACGATTCCACAACCAGTCCTTCCGCCTGACTTAGCGCAAAAGACCCGGCTTAGGTGTCATGCTGAAATAAGCCAGGAACCTGCGGCCGCTAAGAAAATTGCCCGGCTGATTCCTTCCGATCCCATACCAAAATACGTGTGGGCAGCGCTCATCCCTCTCATCCTTTTGACGGTGTTTGTACTTGCCCCTACACTTAAAGAAATCAGATTGGATCAAACCCTGACGTTTACTTCAGTTGTGGCTCTTACTATCATCATCCAAAACGCATTGATGCTTCTATTCGCGCCGATTTTGATTCGCAGGCGCCAATGGAAGAAACATGACATTAGAGGCATACCGATGAACGCCAACGCGTCATAAAACATGCAATAGAACCCATGCCCTGAGATCTTATTCGGGCATGGATAAGGAGGTTTATAATGGCAACTTCAACCGGAAAAACAATAGGGTTAATCCTGTTAGTTATATTTATTTTAGCCCTGGCGTGGCGCATAACCCCTTTGATTGTTGGACCTTTTGGATTTTTCTCGGGAGCGCTCCACATGTTGCGCCTCCAGGGTGGTGAGGCTTTTCATATCGGTCCCTCGCTTCTCCGTTTATCTAATTCCATGTTCTCTCTCGCACTTTTGATTATATGGATTTTTGTGATCGCCTGGGTCTATCGGGATGCGGAGCGTCGCGGCATGAATGGTTTATTATGGGCTCTACTGGTGCTTATCGGTAATATAATCGGGTTGTTGATCTATCTTATTGTTCGCTCAGACAGCATCCCTGCGCTAAAAGCAGGCCGCGAAACACAGGCATGTCCGAGCTGTCAGAAAGAGGTCGATGCCTCTTTCGTGTTCTGCCCTTATTGTGCGGCGCGACTTCATGCTGTGTGTCCCGAATGCGGGAAACCAACCGAAGAGAACTGGAAAGCCTGCCCGCACTGCGGTAAAAAGCTGAAGGAATAGATGAACTAAGCCTCTGCAATATAATAAAGGTGGGTTTGATGAATCAAGCCCCTACACAAGAAAAACAAAATCCGTTCAGTTCATTTATATATTCAAAAACGTGGGTTTGATGAATCAAACCCCTACGAGAAATCAAATCCTTTTATTTTTCGATTATTCCGAGAATTCCAGGTAAGATAATTACAGTCGTCAAAAAGCAAGCTCCGACTCCCAAAAAGAGCGCTCCTCCGAACTGGCCCCAGGCAGGGAAGGCAGAGAAGATTAAGGAGCCGAAAGCGAACATTGTTGTCAATGAAGTAAGAAGAATGGCTTTGCCCGTGCTGGAAAAGACTGTCCGAATCTTACCTTTGCCTTCATATCTCCATCGATGGATGATGTGCACTCCATCATCAATTCCGATACCGATGATCAAGGGATGGGAAGTATGCCAGTTAGCCAGTTTTTTGAGGATTTTTTCCCTCATCTCCCTTCTTCTTTCCCCTTACTAATTAAAAATATACTCGAGCCCGAATCATTCCGCCATTTCCCATGTTTTTGGCAAAAACTTTCCCTTCCCTGCCAATGTTAAAATTCAGATAGGCAAAAATCTCCACGTTGTCTGAAAAAGAATAATTCAGGGTGGGGACCAGAGCAAAGCTGTGGTCCGAGATGCTGTAAATCGTTGAAATCCCAACAGACAGTAAATCAGTAGCCGGGTGCTGGATGAAGGCATAGATTTGATCGCGAGAGATGGCCTTCTGTTCCAGGGCTATCATCCGCATCCAATCATTGAGGTTGTATTGTTTGTAGTCGGTCTTGCCCAAGGTATTCCGGTAATATTCAATCATAATGTAGGTTTGAAAATTGAAGGTGTAATCTGTTCCGACCACAAGTTCTGAAAAATCTCCCACCGCATAATCCTGGAAATCTTCGTAATATTCCATCCAGTTATAGGCATATTCTGCCCAGACTCCTAAGCCTAAAAGCTCGCCGGCCGTGCTGAAGCCGAGAAGCTTTCGCTTTCCCGGCAATTCCAGAAAATTCATGTTTTCATCATCAAATTGAGTATAATCATGAAAACCCCAGATCCTTTCTATCCCGATAAGAGAATAATCGAAATGGGAAATCCTTCCCTTGAGCTGAATCAATTTAGCCGAGTCTTTCCATGTATCCTCGGGAGAGAAGAGGGCTGTGAGCGTGGACATGGACCCCAGCGGAACGTCCAGTCGCAGAGCATTGTGACCGGGCTGCTCGTAGGTGGGGTCGAAGAGTTCCTTGATATTGAAAACATCGGTAGGATTCCAGACATAACCAGTCCCCAGAGAGATCTGTTGTTTGCCCACAGTCAGGTCAAAATGTTTAAAGGAGAGCTTTATGTAGGCATTATCGAGAAAGTGCCGGTCTGAGAACGGGAGCACGTAGAAAGACTCCATTCCAGCGGGAACCTCGGCAATGACGTCAGAAGGCAGAAAATCCAGTATGTTCCATTCTGTTTTGCCGTGATAAGTTATATAGTCGAAAT
>CAYUXD010000235.1:0-4264 GCA_964448655.1 uncultured Eubacteriales bacterium | reverse complement strand
GAGGCGATCAGCAGCTTATCTGCTATCGGATCTAAAATCTGTCCCAAGATCGTTACCTGTTCTCTCTTTCTTGCCAGGAGCCCGTCAAGAGTATCAGTCAGGGCGGCCAGAAGGAAAATTATCACAGCCACCAGTTCTTTCCCCTCAAATTGAGTAAGGAGCACGACAACCAAGACTGGGATGGAGAGTATTCTCAGCATAGTGAGGAGATTAGGTAAATTCATTTTCAAGGAGATATACTATAGCCTGTCCGCATTGTCAAATGGGTTGTAGGGGCTTGATTCATCAAACCCGCCCATTTATATTGTAGGGGCTTGATTCATCAAACCCGCCATATTGATTCTGCAGATAGGATTGTAGGGGCTTGGTTCATCAAACCCGCCCATTTATATTGTAGGGGCTTGATTCATCAAACCCGCCCATTTATATTGTAGGGGCTTGATTCATCAAGCCCACCTTTTAAAATATATTCAATGATTTATAGTTAAGGCAGGGGCTTGATTCATCAAGCCCTTACTTTTGATTATTAGAATGATATCGATTTTCTAAACCTGATAGAAAAAGTAGCCTGTCCCCTTTTTTCTTGATTTTTTCTTGAAAAATGGGATATGTCTGAGTATATTTGACTAAGGGATATGGCCAAGAAGAATTCCTCCACACCGATGATGGAGCAGTATTTGCGGATCAAAAAGGATTATCAGGATGCTCTTTTATTTTTTCGTCTGGGTGATTTCTACGAGATGTTTTATGAAGATGCAAAAATTGCATCTCCAATACTGGAAATTGCCTTAACTTCACGCCAAAAAATCCCGATGTGCGGAGTCCCTTATCATGCGGCTGATTCATATTTAGGGAAGCTCCTCAGGCAAGGTTTTAAAGTAGCTATCTGCGAGCAAATGGAGGATGCAAAACTGGCAAAAGGAGTGGTGAAGAGAGATGTGATAAAAGTTTTAACCCCGGGAACCGCTGTTGAATTAGAGCCTGAAGGCGCTAAAGAAAGCAATTATATTGCCAGTTTGTTCCTAAAAGATAAGGGTTGGGGATTGGCTCTTATTGATTTAGCCTCTGGTCAGATGAGAGCCGCCCAAAGCGATTCTCAGGACAAGAGGGTGCTGCCTGATGAACTCTTCAAGGTTTCGCCAACGGAAGTTGTCTTCCCAGAGGGGGAGGAAAAGAATGTCATCGAGATTCTCTCCAGCAACAACATGGTTTCTATCCTGAAAAGCCCTCTGGAGGATTGGGCTTTTGATTATTCTCAAGCTAAAAATTTTTTGGAGGGTCATTTCAAGGTTAAATCTTTGGCAGGTTTTGATCTTGCCGACAAGGACATGGCAGTTTCAGCGGCAGGTGCTCTTCTGTATTATCTTAAGAAAGTAAGAAAGGATTCCCTTTCCCTGGTCTATAAAGTCTCTTACGTGCAATCAGGCACTCAGATGATCCTTGATGCTACGGCTATAAAAAACTTGGAACTCGTGAAAAACTTGAGGGATGGAGGAAGGAAGGATTCTCTGCTTGATATTATCGACTTCACGGTGACTTCCATGGGCTCCAGGCTTATCCGCAACTGGCTTCTTCAGCCTCTCCTGCGCTGTGCGGATATAGAAAAAAGGCTGGATGCCGTCTCGGAGTTTCTCAGCCGCACAATAGAGCGCAAAGAATTAAGAGAGGGTTTGAAAGGAATATTCGATTTAGAGCGCCTCAAAGGAAAAATTTCCTTGGCTGCTGCTCACGCTAGAGATCTGGTTTCATTGAAAAAATCACTTTTGCCTCTTCCCCAAATTAAAAACATTATTAAGCCTTTTTCGTCAAAGGTGATAAAGAAGATTCACAAGTTTTGGGATAATGCCCAGGATCTTGTGGGCTTGATTGAAAGGGCCATCCTGGAAGAGCCTGCTTTTTTGCTTACTGAAGGAAGAATAATCAAGGATGGCTTCAATTCAGAACTTGATGAGCTCAGAAAATTGAGCCGTTCTGGAAAAAGCTTTATCACTTCCCTTGAGAAGAAAGAAAGAGAAAAAACAGGAATTTCCTCTCTTAAGATCCGTTTCAACAAGGTCTTTGGTTACTATATTGAAGTCACCAAGCCCAACTTGGCCCTGGTTCCTGCTGATTATATTCGAAAACAGACTCTTGTTAATTCTGAAAGGTTCAGCACTCCTGAACTTAAAGAATACGAAGAGAAAGTCCTGAGCGCTGAGGAGCTGATAGCGGATTTAGAGTACAACCTTTTCCTCGAGATAAGAGAAAAGATTTCCAAGGAAACCACCCGCCTCCAGAAAATTGCCTCTGATGTGGCTCGACTGGATGTCCTTTCTTCACTGGCTGAGTTAGCCTCCATACGCAACTATCGTCGTCCTAAGGTGAACAAAGGAGAGAAGATAAGCATTATGGAAGGGCGGCATCCTGTTATCGAAGTCACCAATGAAGATCCCTTTATACCTAATGATACATATCTGGATAGAGCGGAGGATCAAATTCTGATCGTAACCGGTCCCAACATGGGTGGGAAATCCACTTACCTGAGACAGGTCGCCTTGATCTGTATTCTGGCTCAGATGGGCTCCTTTGTGCCTGCCAAGGAAGCTGAGATAGGTACCGTAGACCGCATTTTTACCCGTATAGGGGCTATGGATTTCTTAAGCTTTGGTCAGTCCACTTTCATGGTGGAGATGCTCGAGACAGCGAAGATTTTAAACAATGCTACAGAGAAAAGCTTGATCCTGCTTGATGAGATTGGAAGGGGGACGAGCACTTTTGATGGCCTGAGCATTGCCTGGGCGGTGGCTGAATACCTCCATGAAAAGGAAGAAATTAGGGCTAAAACCTTGTTTGCTACCCACTATCATGAATTGACTGAACTGGCCCTGACTTTAAACAGAATCAAAAATTACCATGTTTCAGTAAAAGAGTGGAAAGACGATATTATTTTCTTGAGGAAAATAGTTTCCGGCCCGTCGGACCAGAGTTATGGCATTCATGTGGCCAAGCTTGCCGGAATTCCCCGGCCTGTTGTGGATAGAGCTAAGGAGATCCTGTTTAATTTGGAGAAACAGGAGCTCGATGATTCAGGACTCCCGAGGCTCGCCTACCGGTCTTCGAAGAAACGGGATAAAGCCCAGCTTCTTTTGTTCAAAGAAGATAGAAAACAGGAACTGCTAAAGGATATTGAAGATGAAATAGAGAAGTGCGATATTTCTGATCTTAAGCCTCTGGATGCCCTGAATTTTCTCAGCCAGCTAAAGGAAAAGATTAAAAACATAAAAGATAAGATGTAGAATTTTTATTTATCAGATTGAATCGTTAGGAATTAAAGGGGGTGCTTAATACGTTTCTGAATCGTCCTCAACTTCGTGGATTTCTTCTTTCACTTCATCTTCGAAAGCATCTTCGTATCCCTGATTTTCTTCAAAAGGGGATTCTCCTTCTTCCTTTTTTCGTTTCTCTAAGGCATCATCATATTCGTCTTTGTTTTCGTATCGTCTTAAAAAATTAGCACCTGTATCGCTGTAGTATAGCTCTAGATAATCATCCTCAATCTTGCAAAAGATAGATTTACAGGGACCTGTTTGGAGGTTGCCCACTGTTTCCGCAACTTTTGCTGCATTTTTTATGGCATCTAAAGTCAGCCAGCTAAAAATTTCAATTTCTTCCATTGGTACTCATAAGAAAAAATATCAACTTTTAATAAATTGTCAAGAGGAAAATAGAAAAAATTAAAAAAAAGTTGAATTAGGATCAAACCCTATCCGAGGGAATGCCGTTAGGGCAGAAGTGCGGGAAAACGTCTTTTCTCGGTGGCAATGCCTGATTCCTTGGATAATCAAGGACAGAAAAATCTGTCTTCTCGAGGCTAAGGCCTGACCCCATTGACATCTAAGGATTTGAATACTTTAATATAGGAGGAGAGAAAAATGATGCGGGATAAATTCACGGTGATGTCTCAAGAAGCTTTCCAGCTTGCCCAGTCAAGAGCTGAAGAATTGGGCCATCAGGAGCTAAAGCCCGAACATCTCCTTTGGGCTTTTTTGAATCAGGAAGAGAATATTGTTCTTTCAATATTGGCCAAGATCGGGGTAAATTCCTCAAAAATTCTCGAAGGCCTTGAATCGGCACTGGATAAAATTCCTAAAGTTAAAGGCGAAGGAGAAATATACCTTTCTTCTTCCTTGAGGAAGGTAATGAATAGTGCCCAGAAAGAAGCGGATAAATTTAAAGATGAGTATATTTCTACCGAACACCTGCTCCTGGCTATTCTGAAAGAAGG
>CAYUXD010000234.1:0-4280 GCA_964448655.1 uncultured Eubacteriales bacterium | reverse complement strand
GGAACCGCAACATTTTCTTCCCCTGTTTTGTCCAGGTTTCTGTGAAACAGCACATACAGAGCCACACAATAACATCTTTTTACTGCTATGCAAAAACCAGTCCGCATCTGGTTCGATCTTTTTTAGCTTGTTAAATAGATTACTAAAATCCACATCGCTATCCCCTGGCGCTGTATAACCACGATAGCCATGTACAGGATCCACATGTATGAATACTTTAAACCCCTTTCGATGAGCTAAGTAACGAATTTTAGGATTAGAACTTACGATTCCGGCACCTTCACCCCATCTAGTTTTAAAAATGGCAACATCTTCTAGTTCTTTCTCGGCTTCAACAAGTTGTTTTAAACTCTTGTGAATACCATCTAAACAAGACTCAATTATGTGCGCGACAAATTTAGGATTATCGCGATGGATTCTGTTAAGCCCTTCAATGGTATTTATTAAATCAAAGGCACTTACATCCGTATCGAATATCTTTCCGTGGTCTACCTTCAAAGTATATTCAACCATTCTTTTTATTGCCAAGTCTTTATCGAGAAAAAAATCTTTCATAACCAAGCTAGCAGCGCAAATGCTTTCGTCTGGTGTATTGTGATGGTCGTACTTCCCACCACTTGTGTCTATGTAAATGACCTCATCCATCCCCGTGATTTCCGTAGATGGCAATTTCCCATCTATAGGAACAAATTTAAGAGTACATTTTTCTTCTGTGAAAACAAATCGTTCTAATAACCATATGCCCATACAAGCATCAAGATCAGGATTAAGATGTGTGACAAGAATAATTTTCCGTTTATTTTTTTTCTTTGACTTCATCACAGTCACTTCGGATTCTCAAGGTCTTCAAAAGATTTTATATTTTCATCAATCCACTGAATGTGCATTTTGTTAATCTCGGTGTATCGCCTCCAAACCCCCGTTAGTTTCTCAGGCGAGGTTCGATTCGTCGCACGCATAGATACGTAAAGCAAAATAACAATCATAATAAAGAATATTTTCCATCCCAAACTAATATTTGATAAAAAAACTTCTATTTGAAATCTCTTAGACAGTATCTCTTGCAATAGAATAAGTGGAATAGATATCCACAATAGAATTTCAAAAAACTTTATGCAGTGATATACAAGACGGCAGGCATAGCCTCGTCTAAGGGTTCTCTCCCATTGGCTGTGACGCTGATGGCTGGGATCTCTCCAAGTATTAAAAAACTTTTCGAACCAATAATATGAAGCTTTATCCTGTGGCAAATTGAATCTTTGGGCTATATGTTTGCTGGGCCAATGCAATTGAAAAGCTTTTGAATATTCATTATTCTTAGGATCTCCATAATACAATATATCACTCGAAAAAATCAAAACTATTAGGAGATAGAAAATAGCGAAAACCCCAAGATACAAGAGCCAATTTGGACAATTTCTAAAAAGATTTAGAGAGATTATAAAAATATGAGAAAATACCAAACTGAAAATCAAAATAACGAGTATTGTGAGCCCTTCCAATCCTCTTTTAGAATAGGGACTTACTCTCTTTATTACTTCGGCCCAAAATGAGCCAGCATTATCTTTCATCAGTTTCTCCATTCCTTTTTATACCTGCAATAGCAGATAACGTGTTCGGGCTATACGAAGTCGGCGTAAGCCGATTTGGGCGAATGAAATGAGCCGTATATCCCGTGTTATATGAGGTTGTGCCCATTTTTATTTCCAACTTCGTCAGAGAAATCCTCCCGCCAAAGCATCTCTTTGCTGTCTACACCTAAAGGATAACTAAAGGAATAAACATTATAAAGCTTAATAGCACGGAGTTCCTGACGCTCGGAGATATAGCGCAAAGGCATATAGTAGAGCATCATCTTTACAGCATTACATCCAGCCTGCTCAGGAGTCATATCTTCCCACCCCTTTGGCATTTTTCCCCCTGCGTAGACGTGCGTGCCAACCTGAGACATATACCAGAAGGTCATTTCGTACGCTGCTTGTTCGAGCGCTTCCTGCGACCACGCAAGTGTAATCTTCCAGAGATTGGTTTTCAACTTCTTGACTCGTGTCTCTACGGATGGCTCAGAAAGTTCAGGAAATACCATCACTTTCCACCGGCCCGAGCCCTTTTCAAAGTGCCATTTCCGACTCAGCTTCCAGGTAGATGGCATTACCATAATACGAATCAAACTGGAATCGTTAATTCTTATATCATCAGCAGGAGACTCTTTTCCCCCCAGCTTGACTCCTCCACTCAATCTCGTGATGTGACCGTTGATCTGGTCAAGAACTTTTTTCTTACCGAGAGTCATGGATTTGACTTCAACGACTCCATGAATACAAAGTAAATTGTAAGGTTGGCCCTTTTTGATCGGTATTTGTTCGATAAGCAATCCATCAGCTCCCTTTGCGAAGCTACCCCATTGTGCATTACATCCTTTGCCTGTTTTTCGGGCTCTACGACGTTCTTTAACCATTTCGCCCCAGTAAAGGCGAACGCCTGACGGCAAATGCCCTTCTTGTTGCAGTCGATGGACAAGCTCAATACAAGGTTCTAGAGCGAGAAGTTCAGCCAGTTCACCCTTGAATCGGTTAACCATGTGATAGAAAATAAATTGAACAGCCGAACCACATTCAGGATCTGAGAGAGTGGTTTCCCCATCACTGACCAGAGCCTCAGGATCGTCTGGATGATGGGGACCATATTCGATCAGGCGTCGAAAGAGCTTACCTAGTGGATGTCCCTCAATCTTTCGGATGGCAGCATCCAGTGAGCTTTTAAATACATCCCACTCGGTTTCACCACCAAGAAGATGAACAAAAGGATATCTAAATGCTGACGCCACCGACCTATGGATGGCTGATGCAAGCGGTCGGTTGCCTATGATCGAAGCTGTTTCTTCAACTATTTCTTCATGTGAAGGTCGGTTCATTTATCTTTGCTTCCCCTCCTTGACACAGCAAGCACAATTTTATTTAACGTTCCCGTGTTTGTGAAGTCCGCCGAAGGCGGGTTTGGGCAAGCGTAACCTTGTCACAAACACCGTGTTATGCGAAGCCATCGTGACAAACTGGTTATGACCGGTTAAGCTCCTGTGCAAGCTTGAAAAGTGCGACATTCCCCTCTCCTTGATCTTCTGTCCATTGGACGAGCGAGATCTCCAGCCAAGCCAGCATAACCAATTGGTCGCGGGCCGACGTGTAGTGCTTGCGAAGATATCGCATGGACATAGAAGGCACCCAAGCATTCCAAAACCGCGCAAGATTTCCTCGTGCTTCGTGAAATGGTTTAGCTCTTGCAGGCGCGATGAAGCTATAGTCCGAAACCTGACCTTGGCGGCCCTGGCGAGCCGGGTACACAAGGGATGCGAATGCCCAAAGTATGCGCTGGTCAGGAACCAGCTTACTCGTGTTTTCTGCAGGCCATAGCCGCAGGTCTCTTCCTTTTCGTGGCGCAAGGTCAGGGGGAACGCTGCATGCCCGAATGAGACCATCTAGGTGCTCCGGCACTTGTGAATGCGATTGCCTAAATCGACTGTAAGCTTTGCGTAGCGCAGTCCAGAATATTTCGCGACTACCAGCCAGCTCATTGTACTTCTGGTTCATTTCAGCCGTCCGTTCTCGTCTCCGGCGATGCTCGGCGAACAGCGCTACTGTCGCGCCAAACCATGAGGCAACAGCGCCAGCCCATGCAGCTACTACCTGCCACTTTACAGCCATGTTATCTTTCCTCTGCTATGGTTTCGCATAACGCGCCGCGGGTGAGCGAAGTTCGCTGGAGGGAAAGCTTGCTTTTACTCCAGTGGCCTAGGTAAGCGAATTTGGGTGAGCCCCGATGGCTATTGAGGTGAACCACTTACCCTGCCGCCCGATAAGCTAAATGCACCCTCATTTAGCCTGGCCGACCTCGATAGAAAAGGGTCGATCATTACGGTTGCTACCCTTCCTTTTTTACCACCAATGAGATTAAGGTAAGCATAACAATTTAAGTGAGTTCAGTCAAGGGGTTTTTGGGGAGCCTTTCTCGCCAATCAGGTTAAAAAGTTGTGGACATCTGCTCGGTAATTGGGTAGATTATGGGGAACTTTTATGGGGGTAAGAGGTTAAAAGATAACCTGTCCCTTAAAAATTGAGGACTGATGATACCCAAGGAGATACTAAAGAAGGTTCGTCGCATTGAGATAAGGACGAACAATCTGGTGAATAGCGTCTTCTCCGGTGAATACCAGAGTGTCTTTAAGGGTCGGGGGATGGAGTTCTCCGAGGTGAGGGAATACCAACAGGGGGACGATGTCAGGA
>CAYUXD010000233.1:0-4296 GCA_964448655.1 uncultured Eubacteriales bacterium | reverse complement strand
AATCATATCAACCCACAAAAAGGAATTTCCTATGCTTCAATCTTAGATAATAAACAAACGGAGGATAATATTGTCTGGGGAGTTTTCAACAAGTATGAGATCTTTATGAATAATCCCGAAGGGGAGCTTATCAGAAAAATCGTCAGGGAATATGACGGGATAGAAATTACCAAAAACGAAGAAGAAAAATTAATCAAAGATTGGTTTGGAAATAATCCTGTTCCGCCGCAGGTGAACTTAAAATTCCCCAAGGTGTACCCGCCTTTCATTCGGTTTACCTGCGATGAAGAAGGAAGAATCTTTGTCCAGACATACGAGAAAACAGAAGATGAGGAAGAAGATTACTATGATGTCTTTGATTCAGAGGGAAAATATATAGTTAGAATTTCCTTCAAATACCGGCCTCATGTCTGGAAGAATAAAAAATTGTACATGATAGAGGAGAATGAAGAAGGATTCCAGGTGGTTAAGCGATACAAGGTTCACTGGGATTTATAAACTGCAAAAAGAATTGAAGGGTTATTTCTCTTTAGTGTTTCAGTATAATTTTGAAGATTAGAAAAATAATAAGGCTCAGCAAGAGGCTTATAAAAAGACAGGTAACCAGGGGGAAATAAAAAGTGAAATTTCCTTTATGGATAATCATGTCTCCAGGAAGTCTCCCAATCCATTTGAACCTTCCAGACAGCCTGAGAATAAGCCCTGAAAGAACGGCTAAAGCCCCTCCTATGATAAGAATATTTCCCAACATCTTGAGCATTCTTCCTTTCTTCCTAGGCTTTCGCTTTTTTCAACCTTCCAACTATTTCATCAGCAACAGTATAGGGATCGATTTCTCTCTTAAAAATTTTCTCAACAAGGCTTTTAAATTCTGATTCCGGGATATTTTGACTGACAGCCTGATAAATTTTTTCACTTATAATGTCCCTTAACATCCAGGATATCAGTCTTTTCTTCCTGGAATCTATGAATTCCTGGCTTTTGCTCTCGACCAATTTATCAACCTCATTAACTAGATGCTCCACTCCTTCTCCTTCAGTGGCCACGGTTTTGAAGACAGGCGGCATGGTCTCTCCCTCAAATCCTAAATCCAGCATGGCCTGAAGCTGCTTCTCTGTCTTCTCAGTTCCTGGAGAATCTGCCTTATTGAGAACAAAAATATCAGCAATCTCCATAATCCCTGCTTTAAAAGCCTGAATTTCATCTCCTGCCCCAGGAATTAGAATGACAAGAACAATATCCGCCAGTTTAACTACCTCAACCTCATCCTGGCCTACTCCGACTGTTTCTACCAAAACAAAGTCCTTTCCCGCTGCTTCAAGTATGGCAATGGCCTCTCCCGTTGCCTTCGCTAATCCTCCTAAATGCCCTCTGGCTGCCATGCTCCGAATGAATACTTCAGGGTCTGTGCTATGCCGCATCATCCGTATTCTATCCCCCAGAATAGCTCCTCCCGTGAAAGGGCTGGATGGATCTACGGCAACGATGCCAATTTTCTTCCCGTTTTTTCGAAGATGCACTACCATTTGATCGACCAGGGTGCTCTTGCCAGAACCAGGAGAGCCCGTAACTCCTACAACAAGTGATTTTCCTGTGTTGGGGAAAATCTTTTTCATCATTTCCTGAGCAGCACTTCTGTTGTTTTCTGCCAGAGAGATAGCTCGGGCAATGGCTCTATGGTTTCCTTTAATTAACTCTTGGGCTAAATCCATCATTTCTGTATTTCCTGCTTATTCCCTGTATTCGGTCTCTCTTAAAAGTTAAATTCTTCTCTTGGGCTTAATCTAATTTATTAGGCAGGGCTGAGAAGTTAGTTTGCCAAACTAATATAAACGCAATATATATTTTTACAATGTCATGGCGAGCCCTGAAAGGGCGCGGCAATCCGTCGTTGCGAGCAAAGCACGTCAATCTCAGCCTTCTCTTACGACATCGCCTAGCCTGTTCCGAGCGAAGCGAAGGAATCTTCTTCGCTCCTCGCGATGACACTGGAATAATTGCGTTTGTATTAATATTCGGAAAGAACTTTTTGGGCAATAATCCAGCGCTGTATTTCGGAAGTTCCCTCCCCGATGGTGGCCAATTTTGAATCCCTATAGAGCTTTTCCACAGGGTAATCTTTTGTAAACCCGTAGCCTCCAAAAATCTGAACCGCCATGGAAGAAGCTTTCACAGCTAACTCGCTCGAAAAGAGCTTGGCCATGGCGGATTCTTTGGGAACCTTCTTTCCCTGGTCTTCAATGAAGGCTGCTCTGTAGGTCAAAAGGCGAGCAGCCTCCAGTTCGGTAAAACCATCAGCCAGCATCCACTGGATGGCCTGGAAATTGGCTATAGGCTGATCAAATTGACTCCTCTCTTTAGCATACTTTAAGCTCGACTCCAAAGCTCCGGCAGCAATGCCTAAAGAAAACCCGGCGATACTGACTCTACCTCCGTCCAAAATAGTCATGGCTTGCCTGTAACCTTCCCCTTCTTTGCCGATGATATTCTCGGCGGGAACTTTTACATCTTCAAAAATAAGTTCAGAAGTATCGGCAGATCTTACGCCCAACTTATCTTCCTTTTTCCCGGGTTTAAAGCCTTTCATTCCTTTCTCTAAGATAAAAGCAGAAATGCCCTTCCTTCCTTTCTCTGGATCAGTGACGGCCATAACCACCAGGATTTCAGCTAAAGAACCGTTGGTGATGAAAAGCTTCGACCCGTTGAGCACCCAATTATCTCCTTCTTTTCGAGCTTTAGTTTTTAAAGCCGCTGCATCGGAACCAGCCTCTGCCTCAGTGAGACCCCAGGCTCCTAAAGTCTGCCCAGAAGCCAGTCTTGTCAGGTACTTCTTCTTTTGCTCTTCACTCCCGAAGAGATTTAAATGATTTGAACAGAGCGAATTGTGGGCTGCAACAACCAATCCTACAGAAGGGTCTACCTTGGAAATCTCTTCCAGTATAATTATATAATCCACGTTGGAATAGCCTGCTCCCGAATATTCTGGAGGAATGATAATGCCCAACAATCCCATTTCTCCCAATTTCTTTGTCAGCTCCTCCGGCCATGTCCCTTTTTCATCGCTCTCCTTAACAAAGGGTAGAATCTCCTTATTGGCGAAATTTCGGATTGAGTCTTTTAAAATTTCTTGTTCTTGAGTGAATAAAAAATCCATCCTTTCTCTCTCTTCAGGAAAGATTAGCGGAAAAATTTAGGAGGATACGCACTTCTTCCTTGTGGCACTAAAATAATCTCCTTTTTCCTTTTTCATATTACTTTTAAGCCTTTCATTAATCAAGAAAAATTTGGTGGGGTCAGACCTTTAAAACTTTTATTATTTGTGATGGAGAAATATTCTAGATTCAAAAAATAAATATTAAGAAAACTCATAAAGGACTTCCTTAAATGTCTCTTAGAGGTCAGGACCGTTCGGCAGTCTTGGTTTGACATGATTATTCAAATCGTCTAAATTTAGGGAATGATTGCTGGAATAATAAAGATTATCTTTTATGCTTTCCTTGTCTACTTCGGCTACCTGTTCTTCCGTTTTTTCAGGGCTTTGAACAAAGCAAGCAAACCTCCAAGAGCTTCAAAAGGCGCTTCAGGCATAATGGTTAAAGATGATATTTGTAACACCTATCTTCCCAAAGAAAATGCAATCAGGCAAGTTTACGAAGGAAAAGAATATTATTTTTGTTCCAGTGAATGCCGCCAGAAATTTTTAGAACAAAAAAAATCTCAGTAATCCCGCCTACAGTTTACCAGAAATCAGAGAAAGTTACCCGGAAGTCTTTGAATTCCCCCTTGTATTCTTCCCAATTGACATCGACTTTTTCTACTTGGGCCAATGGAGGTCCCTCGTTTAACTTGCTAATCAGCTCTTCAATTTTTTCTTTATCCCCTTCGGCTAATGCTTCTACCTGACCACTCCTTATGTTTCTTACCCATCCTGTTAGATTAAGTGAGGAGGCCCATTTTTGAGTATGATCACGGAAAAAGACCCCTTGAACTCGCCCTGAAACGAAAATATGTGCCCTTGCCTTCATTTGAAACTTAAAATATGTTAGCATATCCCTCGGCAAATAGTAAATAATTCGGGAGTCTTAATAATAAAAATTTATCGCCAAGAATAAAGTTTTGACCCCAAAAAAAGTTCTTCTCTCCGTAGCAGGATACGATCCCACATCAGGAGCAGGTATCTCACTGGATTTAAAAGTTTTCCAGCTCTTGGGCTTCCAAGGAATGGCCGCACTAACCTCCATAGCTTCACAGAACACTAAGGGCGTTAGAAAAGTTCATTGCCTCCCTCCGGATCTT
>CAYUXD010000232.1:0-4384 GCA_964448655.1 uncultured Eubacteriales bacterium | reverse complement strand
AAAGCCCAGATTAATGCAATTTCTTGAAAAAAGAAAAAATATGTTGCCTGTTTATCTTTCAGCTGTTTTAATTATTTTTACGCTATTAAGAATCCTTTTTCACACTCGCTTCTACCGCTTTATCAATCTTTGGCCCGGCTAATCCCTGCTCCAGAGAATATTTTGATTCTAAAGAATACAAATCTTTCTATTGAGTTTCCTGATAAGAAGTCATTTGGATAAAGTTCATATTCAATTAAACTCTCTAATTTACAACTTCTTTTTTTTTAAGATAAATTCTCTCAGATAATTTTCAAATATTTGCTTAGCCTCTGGACTAGCATAACGACTTTCGGGATGAAATTGTGATGCCACTACATTACCTACTCTTATTATTTCGATTCCATCCTTGCTTTTTGCTAATACAATTCCGTCACCAATATTTTCCTTATTATGGAATGGCACTGAATATTTGTGGTATTGCCGAGTGATGAATGTGTCGCCTTTTTGACAGACACATTTGAAAATCGAGTCATCTTTTAAGATATGAATCAAAACATCCTCATCCCAATTGCCTGTTTTGACCAGTCTTCCCTCTTTCGAATCTAACAAATAAGCTAAAAGCTGCAAGCCGAAACATATTCCAAAGGCGTGTTTGTTCTGTTCGATTGATGCTTGTAAGAGTTCTGCTACATCCTTAATTTCCGGAGAGTCAGGGAAAAAAGTGCTACTCCCTGAAATGATTAATAAATCAAAACCTTTTAATTTTGATTTGACAATATCCTTAAGGCTATCATATCTCTTCCTGGTAATTACATGTGAGACATTTTCTTGGGTAAAAAAGTTGCCAGTTAAATCACACAATTCAGAATATATAGTTGATTTGCAGTCTATAATAAGGATTTGATAGTCAGATTCTTGAAATCTATTTGAAAAATTGAGTCCGTTCGGAAGAGCCCAGCTTTTTATCCAAGCGGAAGATATTAATACGGTAGCTAAAAAAACAATGAAAATGGGAAGAGCATTTTTTAAAATTTTAAGTTTTGCCATCTGTGAATATTCTAGATTCAAATGATGAATTTCGTCAAGTTGAACAGGGGTTTGATTTCTCAACCTCACTTTATTGGAATGAAGGGTGTTTATTTATTGTAGGGGCTTGATTCATCAAGCCCACCGGTTTATTTGCATAATCAAAAATGTAGGTTTGATAAATCAAACCCCTACAATCTATAAGAGGATCATTTTTAGCGCCAGAATCAGCCAGAAGAAAGCGGCTCCAGTTAGGGCTCTCCATTCTTTGTTTTTCCGGAAGAGCTTCCAGCTGAACTTATTTTTCCCTGAGAGAGAAAAAGATTTCCACGTTGGGAAGAAAAGGGGTGCTTTTTTCTTGTATTCGTCATATTCATGAGGGAAGAGCTCCTTCATCCTTTCCATTTCCTTTTTTATGGCAAGTGGGTAGAAAAGGAGAAAGTAGGCAGCAAAATATCCAAGTACCCACCACGAGCGAGATGCGAGAACTACACTAATTCCTATTATAAAATTTCCCACATAAAGCGGATTTCTGGTGTATTGGTAAGGCCCGGATATTGCCAGCTCCTTTTCCTTCCTGAGATGACCGGCAGACCAGGTTCTTATCAGAAGCCCCAAAAAGCAAACACCCAAACCGGTCAAAAACGAAGTGAGATCGGGTTTGGCAAGAATAATTGCCAGAGTAAGACCGATAGAACCAGCCCTTACTCTCCATCTATAAACTATTTTCTTGAAATTCAAATCAGGCATTCTCTTTCAATAATTGATGGCTTAAGGCAGCAACTTCCTGTGGAGTTATTTTTTTAAGACATTCGATAGTAGGACATCTCCTTTTATAACAATTACTACATTCCATTTCATGAAAAACCACTTTATCACGAGGACTAAAGGGACCGTTTCTCCGGGGATTTGAGGGACCGAATATGCCGACAACGGGCCGGGAGAGAGCACAGGCGACCTGGAGTGAAAAAGTGTCTCCGCTAACCAGCAGAGAAGATTCTTTAACAAGAGCCATAACTTCCTTCAGAGAGAAGGAAGGCGCCAGAGGGATTTGAGTTTTTTTGTGGATTTCGGTAGCCAGTGATTTTTCTTCTTCATTCCCCCATAAGAGGAGGGAAAAAAATTCTGTCGTTTTCATCATCTCGATTAATTCGATCCATTTTTCAGGAAACCATCTTTTTGTTTCCCAGGCAGCTCCCACGTTAAAAAGAACGAGCTTTTTCTGCTCATCATAGCCTATTTTTCGAAGTTTTGCTTTGACTGCTTCTGATAATTCTGCGGGCAGAGCCAGAGGGAATTCATATTTTTCTTCTTGTATTCCTGTCCTGGTCAGAAGCTTCAGGTTTTTGCTTATGACATGGATTGTTTCAGGTATCTCCTCGAGCCTCTCTGTATAAAAAAACGCTGACAGAGGTTCTCTCAGGTTTTTCCGATGGAAGCCGATTCTTTTTTTAGAACCAGAGATGAAAGCAATTAATCCGGATTTTGCCAATCCTTGAAAGTCAAGGGCTATCTGGTTCTCGTTTTTAAGTTCTCTTTTGAGGCGGGAGATTTCTGTCCAGAATTTTTTTCTATGTAAGTGCCATCCTTCAGTATGAGCAACGATAGTTTTATCGATTCCAGGGACAAAGTCGAGAATTTCGCGTCCTTTAGTTTCTACAACCCAGGATATGTTAGCTTCAGGGAAGTTTTTTCTTAAGGCAGAGAAAGCCGGAATAGTATGGATGATATCCCCCAGCGAGCTGAGCCGGATAATCAGGAAATTGTCCATAGCACAAATTCAGGGTTTACTCTCTGTCTTTTAATTTTGAAGCGATCTCTTTAATAAGTTGCGAAGTGGATTTTATTTTTGGCCCTCCTGTTATGGCAATTGTTCCTCCATATCCTTTTACCGTCTCCCTTTCAGGGACTGTTTCCTCTGTATAATCTGAGCCTTTGGCATGGATATCAGGTTCGAGCGCAATAAGGACTTTCTCCACATTCGGTTCGTCAAAAAAGGTAATGTAATCGACAAAGTAAAAAGAGGAAGCTATAATTCCTCTTTCTTCCTGGTTTAGGATGGGTCTTCCTTCTCCTTTAAGCTTGCGGATTGAGGAGTCGCTGTTCAGAGCTAAAACCAGAATGTCTCCTTTTTTCTTAGATTCTTTCAGATACCTTATATGGCCAACGTGGATCAAATCAAAGCAGCCGTTAGCCAGAACAACTTTTTGTCCCCTTTTTTTATGCTCTTGGATAATTTTTGCCAATCGAGAAAGCGCGTATAGTTTTTTCAATTTTAAGAAATGATATTCTCCTTGAGTTCTTGAGCACTCAACGTGGCGGTGCCTTTTTTCATGACAACAATATCGCCGGCATAGTTGGCAAGAAGAGCAGCTTCTCCGAAACTTGAACCACAGGCTAAAGCCAGAGTGAAAACACTTATGACTGTATCCCCGGCCCCAGTGACGTCAACGATGTCGGTCGTGCCGCAGATGGAGATGGAGAAAGGAACTTTCTTCTCTTCGAAAAGAACCATTCCTTTGGAACCTCTTGTTATAAGCAAAGCTGAAGCTTGTGTCTTTATTAAAAGGAGCTTTCCAGCTTGTTTAAGGAGCTGGTTATCGTCGTTTATCTCGATCTGGAGGGCACCCTCAACTTCGGATTCGTTGGGAGTTGAGACAGTGACACCTTTGAAATTCAGGAGCCGGAAGCGGGAATCCAGGGTTACAGGGATATTCTTTTTCTTAAAGCTGGGAAGGATATGGTTAAAAAGATCCTCTTTGACGGTGAAATAATTATAATCAGAAATGAGAAGAGCGCTTATTTTCTTTTGGGCATCCTTGAGAATTGTCTTAATTTTTTGTTTTAATTCATTGCTGTCAGGGACTTTTCCTTCTCGGTCAATCCTTAAAATCTGTTGTTTTTTTGCAGTCTCTTCGCCGGCCAGAATTCTGGTTTTAATCGGGGTCTTATACTTTTTTTCTTTGATTAAGTATTCTGTGGACACTCCTTTCTTTTTAAGGATTTGGAGGATTTTCTGCCCTGAATCGTCAGAACCTACAACACCGATAGGATAAGGATCTGCGCCTAAAGCTTTGAGATTGAGGACAGAATTTCCAGCTCCGCCGAGGGAAAATTCCTTTTTTTTGTAGTCAAGGATAAGAACAGGAGCTTCCCTTGAGATGCGCCGCGTATTCCCGAAAATGTATTCGTCCAGGATGAAGTCTCCCCAGACTGCTATTTTTTTCCGGGCGAAATCATCAATAAGACGAAGCAAATTTTTCTTTTCTTTATTCACTGAACCTCAGGCAAGATTTTTATCAGAAATGAGATAAAAGGTCAAATAGATTAGGGCTGCAAGCACGCAGAAGCCAGCAATTTGCTGCGTGCTTTTCTC
>CAYUXD010000231.1:1753-4430 GCA_964448655.1 uncultured Eubacteriales bacterium | reverse complement strand
CAGGACAATGTAAAAAAACTCTTGAAGATGGATCTTGACTTACTGATGGAATGGAATGACAGGATCTATATCATTGTCGGCTTCAATGATTTCCTCAAGCTTCAAAAAGAAAACATTCCTTATACTCTGGAAACCTTTAATTTCTACCCCTACAAACAGGGGGAAATCTCTCTTCAAGGAGGAATAAACGGAAGATATCATTCCTACGCAGAGCTTGAGCGAGAATTACTGGCTCTTCAGGACTCCTACCCTCTTATTGCCAGAGTTATCGACCTGGGCGACAGCCTTGAAGGAAGGAATATCTACGCCCTCAAAATAAGCGATAACGTTTATCAGGATGAGCAAGAAGCAGAAGTGTTTTTTGTCGGATGTCACCATGCCCGCGAATGGATCTCGGTCGAAGTGCCCTTCCTGTTGGGAAAATACCTTGTCGAAAACTACGAGACAAACTCCCAAGTCAAAGACCTCGTCGATCAATGCGAGATATGGATTGTTCCCCTTTTAAATCCTGATGGCCTTGAGTATTCTATTAATTTTTATCGCTACTGGCGCAAAAACAGGCGCGATAACGGAGATGGCTCTTTTGGCGTGGACATTAACAGAAATTATGGATACAACTGGGGATATGACAATGAAGGATCAAGCCCTTTTCCTTCTTCCGAAGTCTATCGAGGTAAGTCGGCTTTTTCCGAACCGGAGATACAGATAATCAGAAATCTATTTGCGGAAAGGAATTTTCAAGCCGTAATCAGCTACCATAACTATTCGCAGGTTATCCTCTATCCCTGGGGATACACGACTCAGCCGACTGCCGAAGATCAACTTCTAGATCAAATAGCAGCCGATATGTCCGGGCTCATCCAATCTGTAAACGGAAATATCTACGAGTACGGTCAGGCGGGAGCGGATCTTTATATTACTAACGGCGACACAACTGATTGGACCTTTGGCATCTACGGCATTCCTTCTTATACGGTAGAACTACCGCCTGTAGACGAGGAACACGGGGGTTTCTTCAATGCCGAGGCGGATATTCAGCCAATCTTCGACGAAAACCTCCCGGCAATGCTCTATCTTATCGACTGGTCCATCCAGAATTTCGGCTCCAGTATCAATCCCTCTGCAAGGAGAGAGCGAAGATACGGACTGAGAGCTAATCTGAAAGATAAAACCCAACTTGGACGAGAAGCTATTGAGGGGCGAGAGGATAAAGCTATAACGCAGAACTCAAAGCTCAAAGTAAACAATCCTGAGACATCTGGTGTTAAAAGTAAATCAACAGGTATTAATAAGAGTAAAACAACAGATGTTAGAATTAAAAAAACAGATGCCAGCAGTAAGGTGACAGCTCCTATAAGTGAGGCAATAAATATTAGGAGTAAAACAATCGATACTAGAAGTAAGGCAATAAATGTTAGAAAATACTCCCCAATGGTTATAAAAGAGCATAAGCGCAAAAAAGATTGACAAAAACAAACAGATTGACAAAGAGCACTGAAAAATATTAAATACTGAAAAAGTTCAAGGGAAATAATGAAAACTTATCTCCTTGGTGAGTTCGCCTTACAGAATCAGCCTTCCGTCCCAAGTGGGGGCATGCGTTTCTGGGTTTTTTGGCTTCTCTTCAGCGTAATCCTGCTGCTCGTCTTTTTTATTTTCTTAAGGGAAAAGCGTTTAAGACAAAAGCTGAATTTATTTTTTTCCCGGGCTAAAAGAGGATTTATCAAATCCAGACTTCAAGCCAGACTTAAAAAAGAGAACTTAAAGAAAGCAGAGCTCATAAGAGAATTAGGGGAAGAGACCCGGAAACAAGGTATCAGTGTTAAGGAAAGTAAAGAAATAGATGAAGAGCTTAAAACACTGGAAGATAACATGAATGCCTCGCAGACAGAAATGAAAAAGATGGACTCTCAAATTGAGATGTTTAATAGGCAACTTGAAGAAACCAGTCGAAAACATGAAGACCAGATTAAAAAAATGGAAGCTGAAATAAAGCCTTATATAGAAAAAATGATAAAAGCAAAAGAAAAGGAGAAGCTTGTAGAGCTCGATCTCATAAAGAAGCAGCATGAAATTGAGGATGGAGACAAAAAACTAAAGGCTGCCGAAAAAGAAGCAAAAGAAATTGAAGGCAATACTGAGCTCTCTGCAGAGGGGAAGAGAACTCAAGAAAAAGAAGCAAAAGAAAAAATAAAAAATCTGAAGAACCAAGAAGAAAAAACTCAAGAAGAGCTCGAAGCCCTCAGGGAAGAAAGGCCAGCATTAGAGAAAGAGATAAAAAAACTACAAATAAGAATAAATGATTGCGAAAGAACGATGAAGAAAATAGATAAAGAGAAGAAAGAGCAAACACGAACACTCCATAAAGAGATCAAGGAGCTCGGGAAGAGCAAGCAAAAAGTCCAAAAGAAAATAGAAGAGATCGGGCAACAAAAAGAACCACTTTTTGAAAGTCTGGGGAAAATAATTGATGAAGTCAGAGTCAAGCACAATAAGCTGGCTATCTTTTATTCCCAGATAGACAGGACGAACAGAAATATTCAGGAGATAGAGACAAACATCCAAAATTTATAGCCAGAAGGCCAAATTCCATTTACTCCTCCCTTTCTTAAGTTTAAAATAGGATTTGTCATTGCGAGGAGCGTAGCGACGTGGCAATCCCAACCTTTTTTTATGA
>CAYUXD010000231.1:0-1743 GCA_964448655.1 uncultured Eubacteriales bacterium | reverse complement strand
TTTCGGGGCTCGCAATGACAAGCTAAGGAATCTTCTGCGCTCTTCACAATGACATAAAAGAATGAGTAACCCAGGTTTTCTATCAAGCAACTTTGGAAAAAAGCTTTAAATAAAATCATGAAAAAGCCGAAACTGTTGGTTCATATATGCTGTGCCTCGGATGCTCTGTATGTCCTGGATCTGCTTAAGGAAGGCTACGCAGTAAGCGGATATTTCTATAATCCCAATATCCATCCCTTTGAAGAGTATAACCTTAGACTGAAAGATACTAGAAAAGTAGCTCAGGCTCTTAATGTCAAGCTACTCGAGGAAATCTACGATGATGAGAGATGGTTCAAGATCACCCAAAAACTTAAAGATGAACCTGAAAAAGGAAGAAGATGCGACGTCTGCTATGCGATGAGACTTGAAAAAACAGCCGAGAAAGCCTCTGAGCTTGGATTCGATATGTTCACCACAGTCATGAGCCTGAGTCCATGGAAAAAAGCCGATGTTCTTAACCGATTGGGAAAAATGTTCGCTCGCCGATACAAAATAAATTTTTTAGAGGCCGACTTCAAAAAAAAAGACGGCTTCAGAAAAAGTGTCGAATTGAGCAAAAAGCATGGACTCTACCGCCAGAACTACTGCGGCTGTATATACAGTATGAAAGACTAATGCATATACAGCAAGAAAGGCGTTAGATTAAAACAGAATATGAATAAAGGATGAAAACTGAGAATATGACAAAAAGATCAAAAGGATATGCTGCTGAGGTGGTGGTTTTTGGGGTAGTCCAGGGAGTTGGATTCAGGCCCTTTATCTACCGGCTGGCCCATAAGTTTCACTATAAAGGCTGGGTCAAAAACATTGGTTTTGGTGTGGAAATACATGTCGAATATGAGGAAAAAACGGATTTTAAAGATTTCCTTAAAGATCTCCAGGAGAAAAAGCCTCCTCTTTCTCAGATTGAAGAAGTCATTCATAAGTCAGCATCTTTTCAAAACATCAAAGATTTCACCATAAAAAAATCAAAGCAGGGGGAAAGTTTTGTTTTCATTTCTCCTGATATCTCTATCTGCGAGAACTGTCACCAAGAAATGATGAGTCAATCGGACAGAAGGTTTCACTATCCTTTTATCAACTGCACCAATTGCGGACCCCGCTACACGATTGTCAAATTCCTTCCTTACGACAGGAAACAAACCACTATGCAAGGCTTCAAAATGTGTGAAGACTGCCACACTGAATACACAAATCCCCTTGACAGAAGGTATCATGCCCAGCCTATCGCTTGTCCCGTATGCGGCCCTCATGTGAGCCTCTTAGTCTCCAGAAAAGGAAAAGCAATAAAAGGAGGAATCAGTAAAGCTGCTTCTCTGATAAAAGAGGGAAAAATTTTGGCGGTTAAGGGACTCGGCGGCTTTCATCTAATCTGTAATGCCCTTAATTATGGGGCTGTTCGCCGCTTAAGAGAAATAAAAGAGCGCAAAACAAAACCGTTGGCTCTAATGGCCCGGAATCTGGAAATAATAGAAAAATACGCTTTCCTCAGCCCTGAAGAGAAAAAAATTCTGCTCTCAGCCCGCCGCCCTATCGTTCTTCTCAAGAAAAAAAGAGAGATCAAAGGAATCGCTCCCTTCCTTGATGAGATGGCACTTATGCTTCACTACACTCCCATTCACTATCTTTTGCTCGAGCATATTGACCTAATCGTAGAAACAAGTTCCAACAAAATATATGCTACTATCATTAAAGATGAGG
>CAYUXD010000230.1:0-4448 GCA_964448655.1 uncultured Eubacteriales bacterium | reverse complement strand
TAGCATCTGCAGACTCCATGTTTCCGGTGATCTCCACTTTTCCTCTAGCTACAATTTCATCAATAACGCTTTGGGTTAACTTCAAGTCAAGCTTAAAACGTGTGGTTAAGTTTTTGAACATGGGAATGTTCATTCTCTTTATATGGGGGGGGAGGAAGCTTCCAGTCCCACGAAGATGGTAACCACAGTGGAAAAAGAAAAAGCACACGAGAAAAAGAAAGAAAAATTTTTTCATAACAGGCTCAGAAAAAACATTTACAATACTATGTTAACCAGTTTGTTCTTGATGTAAATTATTTTTTTGACCTTTTTCTCTCCTGTAAGACTTTTGATTCGATTTAAACCCAAAGCCATTTCTTTAATTTGGTCCTCATCTAAATCTCTTTCCGCTTCAAATTTGTCCCTCAGCTTTCCGCTAACCTGAACGACAATGGTGACCATCTCCTCAGTGGCTAAGTCCGGATCAAAAGAAGGCCAAGGAGAGTGGAGAATAAAAGTTTTATGACCCATTCTTTCCCATAATTCTTCGCAAAGATGAGGGGCAAAGGGCGAAAGAAGCAAAACAAGGCTCTCCAGGGATTCCCTCAATAGATTCTTCCCTCTAACGCTTTGCTTTAATGTCTCCTTTTCTTTCTTGATCAGGTTGTAAAATTCCATTATGGAGCTTATGGCTGTATTCAAATGGTATCTTTTGTCAATATCATCGCTGACTTTTTTTATAGTCTGGTGCATTTTAATTCTCAGTTTACTGGCTTTTTCCTCTAATCCTGTCTCTTCTCGAGGACTGGACTTCTGTTTAAACAGGTCCAGATCTTCCTGTATTGTCACCCAGAGACGACTCAGGAATCTGTAGCACCCATCTATTCCTTCATCGTTCCAGATGAACTCTTTTTCCGGAGGAGAAGCGAAAAGAATGAAAAGCCTCAGCGAATCTGCCCCGTATTTTTCCACTATATCGTCAGGATCGACAACATTTCCCTTTGATTTGGACATCTTGGCCCCGTCCTTGACCACCATCCCCTGGGCAAGCAAGCGAGGAAAAGGCTCATCTATTACCGTTAAGCCAAAATCTCTGAAATATTTGCAGAAAAAACGAGCATAAATCAGATGAAGAATCGCATGTTCCACTCCGCCTATATAAAGATCAACAGGAAGCCAGTAATCGGCGGCTTGGGGGCTAAAAGGAAGCTTTTCTTCGCTGGGGGATGTATAACGAAAGAAATACCAGGATGAATCAAAAAAAGTGTCCATGGTATCTGTTTCCCTCCGTGCATCTCCTTTGCATTTGGGACATGTCGTCTTGACAAAGCTTTCCACTTTTTCAAGAGGAGAACCTTCCTCTCCTTTTAATTCAACATCGAGAGGGAGTACAACTGGTAAATCTTCATACGGAACTCCGACTATTCCGCAGTTCTGGCAGTGGATAACTGGGATAGGTGTACCCCAATAGCGCTGCCTGGAAATGCCCCAGTCCCGAATCCGGTAGAGGGTGCTTTTTCTTCCGAATCTCTTTTCTTGCGCATGCTGGCACATCTCCTCCATAGCTTCAAGAGAAGGTTTCTCAGAGAAATGTCCGGAATTAACAACCACGCCATAATCTTCAAAAGACTCTTCCGGCTCTCCCGGGGGAGATTGCCCTTCAGGAACAATAACAACCTTAATCGGCAAGGAATACTTCTTAGCAAACTCGAAATCTCTCTGGTCATGGGCAGGAACAGCCATGATCGCCCCGGTTCCGTATTCCATCAAAACATAATTGGAGATCCAAACCGGAATCGCTTCACCGCTGAAAGGATTAACGGCTTTCTTGCCTGTATCGATTCCTTCTTTTTCTACTTCTCCTGGCTCCTTTCTGAAACTGAGGCTCGCTATATTCTTATCTATCCACTTCTGTAATTTGTCTCTCTGTCTTGAATCAGCGATCAATTCCTGACTTAATGGATGTTCGGGAGAAAGCGCCAAAAATGTAGCACCATAGATTGTATCAATCCTCGTGGTAAATACTTCTATTGATAGAGGAGTATCAGGAACAGGAAAAGTGATATAAGCTCCCGTACTCTTTCCGATCCAATTTTTTTGCATGAGAAGGACATGTTCAGGCCATTTTTCCAAAAGATCATGACCTGAAATAAGCTCTTCTGCATAATCTGTGATCTTCAAGAACCATTGCTCCATTTCTTTCAGCTTGACGAGAGACTCGCACCGCCAGCACCGCTCCCCGACCACCTGTTCGTTGGCCAGCACGGTTTGGCATTGGGGACACCAGTTAACCTTGCTTTTCTTGCGGTAGGCCAGATCCCTTTCGAGCATCTTCAGGAAAATCCACTGGTTCCATTTATAATACTCGGGTAAACAGGTGTTTACTTCTCTCGACCAGTCATAGCTGAAGCCTATTCTTTTCAACTGACTTCTCATATGGGCTATGTTACTAAGAGTCCATTCTTGAGGATGCACTCCCTGAGTAATTGCGGCATTCTCTGCAGGCAGCCCGAGCGCATCCCATCCGATTGGATGCATCACGCTGAAGCCCTTCATTATTTTATAACGGGAAATCACATCACCAATCGTGTAATTTCGGACCTGACCCATGTGGATGGACCCAGAAGGGTAGGGGTACATTTCGAGGCAGTAATATTTTGTTTTTTGGGAATCTTCACAAGACAGAAAAACTTCTTTTTCTTCCCAAAGCTTTTGCCATTTTTCCTCAACCTGCTGGGAATTATACCCTTCCTTCATCTTTTTAATCTTCTTAAGTTAATTTCAGGGGTAGGGACAGAAGAGAAACAACGTCCTTTTTTTCTTTGAAATTCAATCATAAATATTAGATTTATTACCTCTAAAAGTCAAGATAATGGAAGATAAGGGGTCAAAGATAAGGGGTCAGGTCTTGCTTTTTGCCTTTTCTCATGCAAGCGCAATTTAATTTGTGGGGTCAGGCCTTGCCATCGGGAAAAGATATTTTCCTACGTCTTGTCCTTATGGCATTCCGTTGGATAAGGCCTGACCCCGAGGATTAACGGGCGGCCCCGCTCTTTTCATAAATGGGCAGGCGAACACGGCAAAATCTCATCCTAAAGACAAGAGATCCCTTGTGTCGCTTTCAGGCAGAATTGGCAAATAAAAGCCAGGTTCTATTCGTATCTCAGGCTGTTCACAGGTTTGGCACAAGCTGTTCTTACAGTCTGGAAAATAAAAGTGAATATGGCTATCAACATCGTCACAAAACCGGCCAACACAAAGACAATCCATCCTATATTTGTCTTATAAGCAAAATTCTGCAGCCATTTGTTCATCATGAACCATGCCAAGGGCCATGCAACGATATTGGCAAGCAAAATCCATTGGATAAATTCTTTAGACAGCAGCACTATTACACTACCTGTCGAAGCACCCAGCACCTTCCGGATGCCGATCTCTTTGGTCTTCAACTCCGCAGTGAAGGAGACCAGACCAAGAAGCCCTAGACAGGCAACCAGTATGGAAAGAGCTGAAAAGATAACGAAAAGATCCTGCATTTTCTTTTCGCTCTCATAAAGCTGATTGATTCGGTCATCTAGAAAACTGTATTCGAACTGTTCCCCAGGAAACAAGCTTTCCCATTTCTGTTGAATAAAATTCAGGGTTCTTCCAACATCACCAGGCTTAATTCTGATAGAAATATCGCGAATATAGTCTGGATAAAGCAATAAGGCCATCGGTTCGACTTCCCTTCGGAGAGATTTAAAATGGAAATTCTCAACGACACCGACAACTTGAGCTGCACTTTCCGAATATGCCCCTTCCAGTTTTTTCCCGACCGCTTCTTCAGGCGTCCAGCCGATTCTGTGAGCGGCTGATGCATTCAGAATGATGGTTCCTTCTGCATCTGTGCTAAAATCTCTTGAAAACGCCCGCCCCGCAAGGATCTCCATCCGGTAGGTTTCCACATAATCATAATCGCTTGTAAAAAGAATCAGACTTATTGGTTCCTTTGATTCTAGACGATTGACGTAGCTATTGCTGTAATGGGAATCGGCAGGAACCTCTGATGAAGCAGATGCGGATATAATCTGAGGATTTTGCATCAGCCCATTCCGAAAGGATCCATAATTTTGAGCAATCTGCTGGCTTCTTACGGGAATGATAACCACGTTTTCCTTATCAAAACCCAAAGACCGGGTCTGGATGTATCTCATCTGTTTATAAACAGTGAACACCCCAACAATCAGCATAATGGAAATGCTGAATTGGATGATAACCATGTTTCTGCGAAAAATAGACTTTCCGCTTCCTGACAGCGGGCCTCTTTTCATAACTTCGACAGGTTCGAATCTGGTCAGATAATAAGCTGGATAAAGACCAGCTAACACGCCAACGGCAAAAGTTGCTCCCACAAGAATGATCAGATTCTTTAGCTGCAAAAGCAAAGAGATCGATAGATTTTCGGCAAAAATCCCGTTATAGGCCTG
>CAYUXD010000229.1:0-4455 GCA_964448655.1 uncultured Eubacteriales bacterium | reverse complement strand
AAATAGTAAGAACCCCAGTAGGCACTGTAGGCTGCCAGAATCACAATAGATATCAGCCAGACTACGGGCATCTTGAAGACCTTGATGATTTCTTCGAGCCCTATTTTCTCTTTTTCCTCTACTTTGCCGGAGGTATCTCTGGTCGAGTCTTCCAGCACAAACCAGGCCATTAATCCTATTAAGATATTCATTATTGAGAAGAGAATAATAACCCAGGATAGACCTATTGTTCCGCTCCCCAGCTTGACGAATAAAGCCAGTAAAGCTGTGGAACTTACAACCTCGGCGATGCCCCGGCCGCTTTCCAGGATCCCAAATGCCCTTCCCTGTTGGGAGCGGGGAGCCCAGTTCCGGGTTGCCTTAATGAGAGCCGCCCAAAAGGTTAAAGTGACGCTGACTCCCCAAAAAGCATGAATGGCGATCGCCAGTCTGTAGGAAGGAAAGGTCGCAAAATATAATCCCCCAAATCCTGTTGACAGCATAGAGAGAGTTATTAGTTTTCTCGGAGAAATTTTGTCGGCAATCCAGCCCCCAGGGAAATAAGAAATCAAAGCGGCCGCACCAAAGACACTCATCAGAATTCCTAATTGAGTGTTGGAAACCTGGAGCGCTTTTTGCAAAGGAATATAGTAGACCTCCCTCAAATACGGTAACAAGTAAATAATCCCGCCCGAAAGACATAGACATGTCATTATCAGCCAGCGACGGAAGGTGCTCATTGAAGACTCCTGGATGAAAAGCTTATAACACAGCAAAAAACCAGAGTCAAAAATAGCAAAAAGCGAGCATTTTGCATATGCTCACTGATTAGATAACACATATGGTAATTTTACTGAAGATAAAATCGTCATTGCCAGCGACCGAAGGGAGCGTGGCAATCCGCCGTTGCGAACGCAGCCCGGCAATCTCTTACAACAGATGGTTATTGCTTTTGCAGCAATGCAATCTCAAAATGTTATTAATTATGAGATTGCTTCTTTGCTACGCTCATCGCAATGACATCAAAAAATTGTTAATGAATTATTGAGCAAGTACAGCATGTTACTTTTGACATCATATTTTCTTTTATGCTATAAACTCCTAGCGTCCAACCACAGAGAAAATGATTAAAAAGACGTCTGCTTTTGCCTGCATCCCTAAGTGGGTATGTATTTTCTTATTAATACTAATCCCAAGCTTCTTATTGTTCTCAGGGGGGGCCAAGCTCGATCCTTCGCCTCCTGTTTACGAGTTCGAAATCAGCCGGGACTGGTTGACGATGAAGGACGGTGTCCGACTTTCAGTTACTTATTTCAAACCGATTGCCCAAAAGGAAGGTGAGAAGTTTCCTGTTCTCTTTGAGTTCTTGCCCTACCGGAAGGATGACCTGTTTTACATGCGGGATTATCCCCTTTTCACCTACTTTGTCCGCCGCGGTTATGTCGTCGCCAAAGTTGATATCAGAGGAACCGGTTCATCTGAAGGCAGGGTTCCGCCCAGGGAATATTCTGAAGCAGAGCTGAATGATGCTGTGGAGATAATTGATCAGCTTTCCAAGGTGCCCTGGTCAAGCGGCAATGTCGGAATGTGGGGAGTCTCCTGGGGTGGTTTCAACGCCATTCAGGTCGCCATGCGCCGTCCTCCGGCCCTCAAGGCCATCATGGCCGGTTGCGCTACCGATGATCTATTCCATGACGATGTCCATTATATTGACGGTGCCTTTCATGTGGACCAGTACGAACTTAGTATCGATACCGACCTTGGGCTTCCCCGCTGGCCTGATTACGCCCTGGGCGAGGACTATTTTGAAGAACGCTTCAATGCCTATCCCTGGTTCTTAACCTATTTGAAGCACCAGAAAGACGGTGTTTTCTGGCGTAAGAATTCACTTCGTTGGAATTATGAAGCCATCCAGGTTCCCTGCTACTTGCTCGGCGGTCTTCTTGATGGCTACAGGGACAGCATCCCTCGGATGCTCTCCAAGATGAAGGTTCCGATCAAGGCTGAGCTGGGACCTTATAATCATGCCTGGCCTGATAATGCGATACCGGGTCCTAATTATGAGTGGCGCCATGAACTGGTGCGCTGGTGGGACTACTGGCTTAAAGGACGGGACACAGGTATCAAGGATGAACCAAGGTTTGCGGTCTTTGTCCGGGCAGGTCACCCTCCAGATGCTCAGTTAAAGATGACTCCGGGGCACTGGCAGTACGAGGACTGGCCGATTGGGAGAACTCAATGGACCGAGTTTTATCCCGCTGATAACCATCGGTTATTGACGGCCAGAGGAGAGTCCACGATTGACCGGCTGAAATACGTGCCAAGTTACGGCGTTGAAGCTGGCTATTGGTGGGGAGAGCCTACCGGAGACATGAGTTCGGCTGATGCTGGCAGCCTGGTTTATGACAGCAATATGCTGACTGAAAAGATGGAGATTATCGGGTTTCCTCAGGTTCGGCTTAAGGTCTCTGCTGACGCCCAACTAGCTCATTGGATCGTCCGTCTTGAGGATGTCCAGCCTGACGGCAGCGTTTCCCTGGTCACAGGTGCCCTTTTTAACGGCTCTCAATACGAGTCCAGGCTAAATCCACAGAGCCTTATTCCCGGCAGGACATACGAGATTGACTTCTATTTGCATTTTACTACCTGGACTTTTAAGCCGGGCCATCGGATTCGATTGGCTGTTTCAAATTCCCTGTTCCCCATGATTTGGCCAACTCCTTATCCCATGACTACCCAGCTTTGTATAGGCAGTGAAGCCACCAGCGTGGAGCTTCCGATAATTCCCTATATGGAACGCCCAGCACCCGGATTTCTTCCTCCTCAACCCAGAGAGGAAAGACCGGATGCCCGAAATCTTGCCAGCCCTGGATGGCCGTTTAAGAATTGCGTAATCCGCGACATCAATCATTCTACCACCACTGTGGAGTGGGAAGGCGAGATTCGAAAGAAAATTGATAGACGACAGTATTCCTCTCTAGAAAAAACTTCATATCGGACAGACGACGTAAATCCGGCCAATTCCAGCTTTAGTGGTGAGGGTGTCCATACAATTCAACTGGAAAGTCGGACACTGGAGTTGAAGACCTTCATATCTCTCCAATCAGATAAAGACAATTTCTACGTAATTTTCACACGTCAGATATTCGAGGGAACGGAGCTTATCAAGGAACGAACCTGGAAGGAAACTATCCTACGAGAATTCAATTAATAAGCTGGGATATGCCCTTCTCCCAATTTTAGCCATGGATTTTATAGCCAATAGAACGGAATTTCGTATTTATTTACAAAAAGAGAAGTTATATGAAGGAAAATACGGTCCTCGAACCATAACTTTTGAAAATGATGAACTATACTATCAGAGAACAGGCAGACCCAAATATAGAATGATTCTTTTATCAGATGAACTTTTCATGCTGAAAGAGATTGACTATTTCCGCATAAAAATTATCAAAGAAGTCCGCAATTCCCATTATTATCTTTCTTTCTTTTTTCATAATACTGTTGATGATATTCCTCAGCTTTATTAAATTTGGAAGCAGGAACGATTTCAGTGGCGATGGATTTGTGGAAGCGGCCTGAATCCTCAAGTTCTTTGACTATCTTTTCAGCAGCTATTTTTTGTTCATTGCTGTTATAAAAAATTGCCGACCTGTATTGTCTTCCGATATCAGGACCCTGACGGTCTATTTGAGTGGCGTCATGAATACTGAAAAATACTTTCAATAGTTCCTCATAGCTAATCAGGGACGGGTCAAATGTTATTTTAACGGCTTCTGCATGACCTGTCTTGTCGGTGCAAACTTGTTCATAGGTCGGGTTGGCAACGTCTCCTCCAGTGTATCCGACCTCTGTTGAGATAACGCCTGGAGTCTTCCTGAATTTGTCTTCAACTCCCCAGAAGCATCCTGCGGCAAAGATTGCAGTCTCCGTCTTTGCCGCCTTTTTAGCACTTTCATCCGGTTTTTCTGAGTGGTTGGATTCTGATTCAGGTTGTGATTCCGCGCGCTTAAAATCCAAACTCACTGAATTGATGCAGTAATGTTTATGTGTTGGCCCTGGGCCGTCATCGAAGACGTGTCCGAGATGGGCGCCGCAAACCGCACATCTCACTTCGGTTCTTCTCATGAACAAAGAATTATCCTTTCTGTATTCGATATAGTTTTCATCGAAAGGGGCGGTGAAGCTCGGCCAGCCTGTGCCGTGGTCATACTTGGTTTCCGAGCTAAATAGGGGAGTGTCACATCCTACGCAGTAATATATACCCTTTTCATAATGATCGTTATATTTACCAGAAAAAGGCTTTTCTGTGCCCCTCTTTCTCATGATAAGATATTCTTCTGGAGTAAGCACTTCTTTCCATTCTTTATTTGTTTTTTCTACCTTTTTTATCATGTTGTTCTCTCCGTTATTTGACTGTTCAGTATTTAGTGATTCCTGTTTTGATGAAGATTTAAGGCTGATGTATCCTGTTAG
>CAYUXD010000228.1:0-4458 GCA_964448655.1 uncultured Eubacteriales bacterium | reverse complement strand
GTCCCTTTGCTTTTTTGAGTACCTATCTGAGAATACCATTCAGCTCCCTTATTTATTACCAGGGGAACATTGGCCCAGGTCTCAACATTATTGATATTGGTAGGCTTTCCCCACAATCCTTCTTGAGCAGGATAGGGAGGTCTTTGCCTGGGAAAAGCCCTTCTTCCTTCGATGGATGCTATCAAAGACGTCTCTTCACCCGAAACAAAAGCTCCTGCTCCTCTAAAAATATGAATATCAAACTTAAATTCAGACCCAAGGATAGATTCGCCGAGCAAACCGAGACGTTTTGCCTGCTCAACGGCCATGGTTACATTCTTCACAGCAAGGGGATATTCCATTCGAACGTAAATAAAACCCAGCGACGCTCCGATAGCATAGGCACCGATGATCATCCCTTCTATGACACTGTGCGGGTTGCCTTCTAAAAGACTCCGGTCCATATAGGCTCCCGGGTCTCCTTCGTCTGCGTTGCAGATGATGTATTTCACATCAGAGTTAGCTTCACGACAAATCTCCCATTTTTTCCCTGTGAGGAAACCAGCTCCTCCTCTCCCCCTGAGACCAGATGCTTTAATATCAGCGATGACTTCCTCTGAAGTCATGTCAAAAAGGACCTTAACCAGAGCCTTGTACCCATCCAAGGCTATATAATCATTGATATCAGTGGGGTCTATAAAACCATTATTCCCGAAAATAATACGTCTCTGCCTTTTATAAAACGGAACTTCCTTTTCATAAACAATTTTTTCTTTCGTCCTTGGTTCAGTATAAAGGAGCCTGTTTACGATTTTTTTATTGATTATCGTTTCAGAGATGACTTCTTTGATATCTTTGAGTTGAATCCTTTGGTAGAAAATTCCATCCGGTTGAATGACAGTAATAGGGCCCCTTTCACAGAAGCCATGGCAGCCGGTGATTCTCACATCAACTAAATCTTGAAGATTTTGCTTTTTTATCTCATCCTTAAAGGCTTCTGCAACTTTTAAGCAACCATAGGCATGACAACCTGTTCCGCCGCAGACAGTAATGCATGTTTTCTTTTCCTTTCGGGACTCGGAAATTTTAGCTCTTATCTCGTCTAGTTTGGTAGGGTTATATTCATCCATCATTCATTATTTTTGCCCTTTCCTGTTTTAGTTTCTTAATGATTTCATCGACTTCTCTCGTTTTCATCTGGCCATGATAATCTCCATCAGCAATCGCGATGGGCCCCAAGGCACAAGCCCCAACACAGTTCACAGTCTCCAGGGTAAACAGATTATCCTCGGATGTTTCTCCTGCTGCAATTTCCAGCTTTCTCTGGAATTCATCAAGGATCATCGGAGCTCCCCGCACGTGGCAGGCTGTTCCCAAACAGATGGTTATCAGGTGCTTTCCCCGTGGCTTGAGCGTAAAGGCTTTGTAGAATGTGATAACTCCAAATATCTCACTCTCAGAGATTTTTAATTCTCTGGAAATCTGAGAAATGCTCTGGGCCGGGATATACCCGAACTTTTCCTGTGCATCATGAAGCATGTGAATAAGCTCTCTTTGATCTTTATAAAATTCACTCATAATTTTTTCCATTTTCTGCAGCCTCTATAAAGATGAAAGGATGTCTTTATATTCCAGACCAAATCTTTCCGCTATATTCTGCTTGGCTATTTTTCCACGAAAGACATAAACACCACTCGCCAGAGATTTATTCTCTCTCAAACATTTTTCAAGCCCTAATTCTCCTATCTCGAGCAGACAGGGAGCAACTAAATTGGATAAAACTTTTGTTGAAGTCCGGCTTACAGAAGAGGTGATATTGGGAACGCAGTAATGAATTATTTCTTCTTCAATATAAGTTGGCTGCTCGAGGGTCGTTAAACGGCTTGTCTCAATGCACCCTCCCTGGTCGATAGCCAGATCAATGATGATTGAACCTTTTTTCATTGTTTTGATCATATCCCTTGTTATCATGATAGGAGCTCTCTCTCCGGGACGAAGCACCGCTCCTATCAGGATATCTGCAACTTTTGTCATTCGCGCCAGATTGTAGTTGCTGGCGAAGAGAGTGATCACTCTACCTGAAGTTAGCTCCTCTAATTCTCTCAACCTGTCCATATTTCGGCCCAAAGCAATAGTATGTGCTCCGGCTCCAAGCATACTTTTAATAGCACTTCTGGCCAGGACACCACTTCCGACTACAACAGCAGTTACGGGAGGAACGCTTACCACGCCACCGATGATAACGCCTCGACCCCCTTGACTGGTTTGAAGATAATGACCTGATATGGCCAGACACATCTGGCCTGCAATCTCACTTAAACTCTCGATGAAAGGAAGAACTTCGTTCTCTTCTTGGACTATTTCATAGCCGATGATGGTAACTTTTTTCTTGAGAAGTTCCTCAATATTACATTTTTTGGAAACAGCTAGATGATGAAACCCGAACAAAATCTGGTCTTTTTTAACGAGTTTGCATTCCTCTTCATCCAGGGGCGATATATTGAGCACAATATCCGAACGCCCAAAAACTTCATCTTTTGTAAAAACAATTTCTGCCCCTTGAGCAACATATTCCTCATTGGCGTATCCAGCTTTCAATCCAGTTCCAGCTTGCACATAGACTTTGTGCCCTTTTTCCGCCAGCAAAGAAACACTGCTCGGAGTTAAGCCAGCTCTATTCTCTATTTTGGAACTTTCGTTTATAACACCAACATTCAATTTTTCCTCCTACTACTCAGAAACAAGATATAATAACAAATATATTCTTTAGGAACAACAATAATCGAATAAAAGCGAATAAAAAGGAGACAGGGTAAGCACCTCCATTTCCGTTATTGGAAAAGGTGTTGGGGACAGGGTATTTTTTTTGTGGGGAATGTCCATAATAAAAACGTGAAAGGCTACCTATTCTGCAGGGAAAGTCAGTTGGATGTAGGGGCTTGATTTATCAAGCCCGAAGGAAAAAAAGTAGCCTGTCCCCTTTTTTCTGTCCCCATTTTTCTATTTTTTCTACGTGAAAAGCCTTATAGTTAAAAATAGATAGAGGATATAAAGCGCAAAAAGAATAAAACCCTTCATCTTTCCTAATCGACAGCCGATTCTCATAGCCACGAGCATCGTTATCACTATCAAGATCATAAAAGGAAAGGCAAAGTTTATAATTTTCAATTCGACCCTTATAGGATTGGCAATCGAGGAAACGCCTATAATCCACAGAACATTGAGAATATCCGCCCCTATTATATTTCCGACCGCAATCTCCCCTTCTCCTTTGAGTGCTGCTGTCACACAGGTACTTATCTCAGGAAGAGAAGTCCCGACGGCAATGATAGTCAATCCGATTATTGCTTTAGAAACAGAAAAGTATTCAGCGATGTTAACAGATGCCCAGACGACTGCCCGGCAGGTAAGGATGACTCCGATAATACCCATGGAAAATAATAATACAGGCTTCTTCAACAAGGCTAACTTTGAGGCAGGGAGATTCTCTTCTTTCGCGCTTAAGCCATCTTCTTCCTTATCATCTTTGCTGTTACTGTATCTCTTCTTTCTGAGCATGAAGATAAAATAAAGGCATAAGATAATCAGGAAAAGAATTCCCTCCATCCTGCCAATTGTTCCGTTTCTTGCCAAAACATAAGCCAGAATATCGATAGAGATAAGAAAAAGGCCGGCGGTCTTTAAGATTCGATAGTTGATTAAGATTGCCGTGGGGGCAACAATCGCAGCCAGGGCAAGAGCGACTCCATCATCGCAAATGACAGAGCCGATAGCGTTACCCAGGGCAATCTCAGGATGACCCAGAATGGCGGCAATGACTGAAGCTCCGAATTCTGGGGCAGTTGTGGCCATGCCAACAAGCACTATTCCTACCACCATTTTGGATATATTCAGCACCTTGGCTACACTGGAGGCTCCTTTGACAAAAAAGCCTGCAGACTTGAACAGGATTGCAAAAGAAACGATTAAAACAGCGAAGTAAATATAAATCATTTAAACAAGCTATTTTTTGTAAATGACTTTTCCGTTAAGGATAGTCATTTTGACTTCAGTCTTTTTAATCTCTTCAGGTGAAATCTTAAAAATATTTCGGCTCAGGACAACGAGGTCAGCCAGCTTCCCTTTTTCCAAAGTACCCTTTAAATTCTCAGAAAACTCTGCATAAGCGCCGTTCAGCGTATAGCCTCTAATAGCTTCCTCCAGGGAAATTTTTTGTTCGGGGAACCAGCCTTCAGGATGCTTCCCGTCCAATGTCTGTCTTGTCACAGCCGCGTAAATCCCGGTTAGAGGGTTTAAGGGAGCGACTGTCCAATCCGAACCACAGGCCAGGACTGCTCCTTTTTCCAGGATAGATTTAAAAGCATACGTATACTGGCACCTTTTTCTGCCAATCTTTTTCTCCGCCCATCGACCATCATCTATGGCATGATAGGGTTGAACAGAAGCAATGATGTCAAGGCTTGCTATCCGTTCAATATC
>CAYUXD010000227.1:0-4458 GCA_964448655.1 uncultured Eubacteriales bacterium | reverse complement strand
AAATGCTTTTATATAATTTGTCAATCTCAGAATGTTGCTCTGCTTGAATAACTCAGCCTCTCTCCACATGATGTCGAGAAGGAGGTTTGTATTTGCTAATCTCAAGATTCCATCTCCCTTCTTAACAAAAGTTCCTGCCTCTAAATAGATCTCCTCTACTCTTCCTCCCTCCACAGCGTTTAAATAAAATGTATTTATAGGAAGAACATTTCCCATAATAGGAATAAATTCCTGAAAAGGGCCCCTGGTGACAGTCGAAATTGTTATCCTCTCCGTTTTTACATTTAAAGTAGATTTACTCAGCCTGAAAAGGAAAACATAAAGCACAAGAATGACAAATAGCCCAACTGCCGCAAGGCCTGCTATCTTTTTGGGAGGCCACTTCTTTTTTTCAATTTTACGGTCCATCCCCATTGTGCGCTCCTTGCCTAATGATTTTCTCATTTTTCCTATTTCCAGCAGCTTTAAGAATTTTGAATGGTCATCACGAATTTTTCCTGCCAGACCATCATTTCTGCAATAAATGTGCCACTATTGACATTTACGGAGTTAGCGGCAGAAAGGTCAGATAAATTTTTTAAAAAAGTGTTCGCTATTAAGACAGGGGGTGTACGATATCGAACAGTTATTGTATAATCATATTTCATGATAAAAAAACCCAGACGAAAGCAGGAAATTAAACAATAGGCATATATTTTGCAGTGGTTATTATTGAAATGTGCCGAAACCAATAATGATTTTAGCAAATGCTTTTTGATATAATTGACTATGGTAAATCTGTTAGCTCAACTATCAATTGGCCAGATAACAACTTCATATTTCGAAACTGGCTCATGAATTAACAGACAGACGGAGAAATGAGCTTATGAACAAAAAGACTGGAAGAATTCTCATCATTGATGATGATGAAGACATCCTTCAGGCTGCACGTTTAGCCCTCAAACAGCATGTTGCTCAAGTCCGTACAGAAAAAAAGCCCGACGTCCTTCCTCCTCTTCTTAAAAACGAAACTTACGATGTCATTTTTTTAGATATGAACTTTGCCAAGGGTGCCACGAGCGGCCAGGAGGGTTTCTACTGGCTCGATAAAATTCTTGAATTTGATCCTTTTTCAGTCGTTGTGTTGATCACTGCCTTTGGAGACGTGGCCATGGCAGTTCGAGCCATTAAAGAGGGCGCTACAGATTTCATCCTCAAGCCATGGCAGAACGAAAGACTCATAGCAACTCTTTCGACTGCCATGAATCTGAGGCGATCCCGGATAGAAGCAAAGAACCTCCGCTCCAGACAGAAGCAACTGAGCGCTGACCTTGATCAGCCTTTTCATGACTTCATAGGAAGAAGCCGGGCCATGCAGTCTGTGTTTACTGCTATCCAAAAAGTCGCCAAAACCGATGCCAATGTTTTAATCCTTGGAGAGAACGGCACCGGAAAGGAACTGGTTGCCCGGGAGCTCCACCGCCAGTCATCCCGGGCTGATGATGTCTTTATCAGCGTTGATATGGGAGCGCTGAGCGAGACTCTTTTTGAGAGCGAACTCTTCGGTCATGTTAAGGGAGCTTTCACGGACGCCAGAGAAGACAGGGCTGGCCGCTTTGAGGTCGCCTCAGGAGGAACACTCTTTCTCGATGAAATCTGTAATCTCCCCTTAACCCTTCAGGCAAAACTGCTGACGGTTTTGGAAAGCCGAAAGGTCATTCGGCTCGGGTCCAATAAGCCGGCTGAGATCGATGTCCGTCTTATTTGCGCAACCAATATGTCTGTTCATGAAATGGTAGCCCAGAACAAGTTCCGTCAAGATCTCCTCTACCGCGTTAACACCGTGGAAATCCGCTTACCTCCGCTAAATGAGCGGATTGAAGATATCCCTTCTCTTGTAGATCATTTTTTAAAGATTTACTGCAAAAAATATCATAAGCCGTTAAAAAAGCTGAGTTCCACGACCCTGAAAAGGCTGGAAAAGTATAATTGGCCTGGCAATGTCAGAGAGCTTCAGCATGCCATTGAGAGGGCAATAATAATGAGCGAATCCCAGGTGTTACAGCCTTCAGACTTCTTCTTCCCTACTCAGGAAACAAAAGGGGAAGACCTGGCTTTTGAAGATTATAATCTAGAAGATATTGAAAAGTTAGCCATTCACAAAGCTATAAGCAAACATGGAGGCAATATGACTCACGCTGCAAAAGAGCTGGGGCTTTCGAGAGCTTCTTTGTACAGAAGAATGGATAAATATGGTTTATAAGCGGTTTCGAGCTAACTGCATCATTCGCATATTGCTGCTGGGGGCAACTCTCTGTGGTTTTTTCTTCTTCCTCTTTCAAACAACTCTGTATGCAGCTCTCTTTATTCTCGGAATCTGGATCATCTATCAAATCTATGCGCTTATTCGCTATGTTGAGAAAACAAACAGAGACCTGACCCGTTTTCTTCAATCTATCAATTACAGCGATTTCACCCAGACATTTAAAGATGATGGGCTGGGTTCATCTTTCGAGGCTCTAAAAAGTGCCTTTAATGAGGTCATGAATGCCTTTCGAAAAACAAGGACTGAGAAAGAAGAGCATTATCGATATTTACAGACAGTCGTCCAGCATATAGGTATCGGCCTCATTGCTTTTCAACCAAACGGCGAAGTGGAGCTCATCAACACGGCTGCAAAACGTTTATTAAGAGTCCCTCACCTCAAAAACATAAAATCTCTCGAATCCTGGAGCGAGCCACTAGTAAGCACGCTTTTCAAGCTCAAGTCAAAAGAAAAAGCTCTGGTCAAAGTCGAGGATAATAACGAACTGCTGCACCTGGCCCTTTATGCTACCGAGTATAAGCTTGGAGGACAAAAATATTCTTTAGTTTCCGTACAAAATATTCACAGCGAACTGGAGGAAAAAGAAATAGATGCCTGGCAAAAGCTCATCCGGGTCCTCACTCATGAGATCATGAATTCTATTACTCCAATAGCTTCACTTGCTTCGACTATTAACGAATTGATAAAGGAAAACTACGATATTAGTTCATCAGGAGAAAATATAAATGCCGAATCTTTAACTGACATCCGTCATGCATCCCAGACTATTCAGAAGCGTAGTCAAGGTTTGCTCCATTTTGTAGATGCCTACAGAAACTTGACTCTGGTCCAAAAGCCTAATTTTCAAATTTTCGCTATCAAAGAGCTTTTTGCCCGAGTGGAAAAACTGATGCAGACGCACATCAAAGATAAATCAATTAATTTTAAAGTGAGCATAGAACCACAAAGCCTGGAACTGGCGGCTGACCCTGAACTCATCGAACAGGTCTTGATAAATCTCCTTTTGAACGCTCTCCATGCTCTTAAGAGACGAAAGAAAGCAAGGATTGATTTAGATGCCCGCTTGGACGGAAGGGGAAAGATACTCCTCCAGGTTAAAGACAACGGCCCTGGAATCCTTAAGGAAAATCTAGAGAAGATATTTATCCCCTTCTACTCCACAAAGGAAGGGGGTTCGGGCATTGGCCTCAGCCTATCCCGCCAGATTATGCGCCTGCATAATGGATTTATCGGGGTTCATTCCGAGCCCAATGTTGAAACAGTCTTTACTCTGAGATTTTAAAGCAGACTTTATCCTTAGTTAGTCATAATTCGGGAGTTTTACAGGAAGAAACCTGAAGTCTTACTCGGACTCGAGCACCTTTCTCCGTTTGTTGATTTTTGTTATTACCTTCTGTATATTCTTTGTCTGAAGAAGCATCTGCATGCAAATCGAATAAAGGAGAGAACTCATGATTGAACTGCCTGAAGCCGTAGCTATCGCAGCTCAGCTCAACCAGACGATAAAGGGCAAACGTATCGCCGAATGCAATACCGGAGATAGTCCTCATAAATGGGTGTTTTACAAACCATCCCGGGAAAAATTAGAAAAACTGCTGCCGGAAAAAAACATCGGGGAAGTCACCTCCTTAGGCCGCGGCATCCACATCGGGCTTGAGCCGGACCAAGCGCTGGTCGTTGACGAATTCGGTGGAAAGCTCCTGTATCATGACGCAGGCACAATGCTCCCCGGGAAATATCACCTTTTTCTTAAATTCGAGGACGATTCCTTCTTTACTGTGGCCATTCAAGGATGGGGTTTCATATCAACTCTGAGGGAATGGGAGCAGACTAAGTGGACCAGGGTGCGTGCCAAAGCCATCTCTCCTGCTGACGCTTCGTTCAAGCCTGAACGCTTCATCGACCTCTGTGAGCACTATGAAGATAAGGAAAAAGATAGTGTCAAGACATTCTTCACTAACGGGAAGAGTGTTGCAGGAATCGGAAACTCCTATCTGCAGGACATCCTGTTCCGGGCAAAACTCAGCCCGAAAAGAAAGGTTGCAGATATTAGTGCCGATGAAAAGAAGGCTCTCTATAGTGCGGTTAAGGATACGATCGAACAGGCGATCCGGCAAAATGGAAGAACCTGTGAGCGGGATATCTTTGATAAT
>CAYUXD010000226.1:0-4485 GCA_964448655.1 uncultured Eubacteriales bacterium | reverse complement strand
GATGTATTATGGCTTCTGATGCCTTTATTCCCTTTACAGATGTCGTCGAGTTAGCAGCCCGCAACAGGATAAAAGCCATAATTTACCCTCTGGGTTCAATTAGAGACCAGGATGTTATCGACAAGGCCAATGAGCACAATATGGCTATGATCATAACCAGGAAGCCTGGAGAAAAAGATAGCGAGCGCTGTTTCTTACACAGATAAAAAAAACAGCGTCGGGTCTTGAGTTTTAACATTTATCCATCACATCAGACAAAGAAAGCAGAACATCAAAGTTCTGACTTTTTAACTTAAGATTTCCAAAGACAAGACTTTCCTCTTCTTTTTGCCGACCCTTTTATATTTTCCAGTTGAGCTTGACTTTAAGAAGTGAAAGAATATAATAAAATGCTTTTCTAACGGATAGACAAGAGATTAAGCTATAAGAAGCAACAATATTTTTACTAATAATATTCTTCATGATTAATATTTATAATTAAAAGGAGGCATCATATGAAAAAAGTTACAGTGGAAGAGTTGTTAGCCAAAGCTGAACAACCCTCCAAAGATGCAATGCGGCTTCATCCTTTCTACAGGGGCAAAATAGAGGTCATTCCCAAATGCCGGATAAGGGATTTTAATGATTTTGCCATATGGTATACTCCCGGTGTAGCCTCTGTCTGTAAAAAAATTTATGAAGATAAAGAAATTGCCTACGAAATGACCAACAAGTGGAATTTTGTGGCTGTTGTCTCAGACGGGTCAAGAGTCTTAGGATTAGGAGATATCGGTCCTGAAGCAGGCCTGCCGGTGATGGAAGGAAAAGCTCTGCTTTATAAGTATTTAGGGGGTGTTGATGCTTTCCCTATCTGTCTGAATACCAGAAATCCTGAAGAAATCATACAGGCAGTTAAATGGATCCAACCCACTTTTGGCGGAATTAACCTCGAAGATATTTCCCATCCAAAATGCTTTCATATTTTAGACACTCTAAGAAAAGAAATGGAAATTCCCGTCTGGCACGACGACCAGCAGGGAACCGCCTGTGTTACTGTTGCAGGACTTCTGAATGCGGTTAAGATAGTCGGAAAGAAGATGGAGGAAATAAGAGTGGCTTTAATCGGAGCAGGAGCAGCAAACATCGCAATTTCAAGGCTTATCATGACTGCTGGTGTTATGCCTGAAAATATAATAGCGGTTGATTCAAAGGGGATACTCCACAGAGACAGGGGAGATAAAGAGACTCTAAAAGCAAAATATAAAGAAAAATGGCATTTATGCAAGACCACAAATCCCAAAGGAATTAAGGGAGACATAAAAGAAGCAATGGAAGGAGCTGATGTTGTTATTTCTTGTTCCAAGCCAGGCCCTGGAGTTATCAAAAAAGAATGGGTCGAAGCAATGGCTGAAGATGCTATTGTGTTTTCAGCGGCCAATCCCATTCCAGAAATATGGCCATGGGAGGCAAAAGAAGGTGGAGCGCGAATTGTGGCCACTGGACGCTCTGATTTCCCTAACCAGGTCAACAATTCCCTTGGATTTCCAGGAATATTTAGAGGTGCGCTGGACATAAGAGCCACCAAAATTACAGATGAGATGTGCATCGAAGCTGCAAAAGAATTGGCAAAAGTTGCAGAAGATAAAGGAATTAACGAAGACTACATTATCCCCAACATGGATCAGTGGGAAGTTTTTACAAGAGAAGCAGTAGCAGTTGGCTCAAAAGGAATCGAGCAGGGAGTTGCCCGAGTTAAAGCTAGTGCTGAAGAAAGATTCAAGCACGCAGAAGAAATGATTAAGAAAGCTAGAGAAGAAGTCCAATTTATGATGAAAGAAGGCTTCATCATCGACCCTGACGAAAAATAATACTAATACAAACACAATTATTCCGGTGTCATCGCTAGGAGCGAAGAAGATTCGTTCGCTATGCTCGGAACAGGCTGTGCGATCTTCTATCGCCAGCGAAGCGTGGCAATCTCATAAAAAAAGCCGGGGCTAGCTACGCTTCGCTGGCAACGACGGATTGCAACGCCTCTTAAGGGCTCGCAATGACATTGTAAAAATATATATTGCGTTTATATTAATTTATAGGGATTTGATTCATCAGACACACCTTGTTTGTATTGTAGGGGCTTGATAAATCAAGCCCACAATTATAAAAAAAAGAATGGTAAATTTGACTATAAATCATATCGAATGTAGGGGCTTGATTCATCAAGCCGGCACTTTTGCTTCTAATCTATGATATTTCTTCCCCATAATTAAATAAATTAAAAAAAATAGTTGACAGATAGACACTCATGTTTTATATTATATAGAGACTAAAATAGGAGCAAAAAAATGGCAAAGACAATTGGTATTGACTTAGGTACAACAAATTCTGTTGTCGCTGTAACAGAAGGCGATAAACCTATTATTATCGAAAATGAAGAAGGAGGACGTACAACTCCTTCTGTTGTTGCTTTTAACCAAAAAGGCGAAAGGTTGGTCGGACAAGTTGCCAAAAGGCAGCGGATCACCAACCCTGAAAACACCATCTACTCCATAAAAAGATTTATGGGACGGCGCTACAAAGAAGTCCCTGAAGAAATCAAGCAGGTACCCTTTAAAGTCACCCAAGCATCGAACGGAGATGTGAGAATAGAGGCGCTGGGTAAAAAATATTCTCCTCCCGAGCTCTCAGCTATAATTCTTCAAAAATTAAAAAAAGCGGCTGAAGACCATTTAGGAGAAAAAGTAGAAAAAGCAGTCATAACTGTCCCGGCTTATTTTAACGATAGCCAGCGAAAGGCAACCAAAGATGCAGGCGTGATCGCTGGACTGGAAGTTGAGCGCATCATCAACGAACCCACCGCAGCAGCTTTAGCCTACGGAATGGATAGAAAAAAAGATCAGACTATCGCTGTCTATGATTTTGGAGGCGGAACCTTTGATATATCCATCCTGGAAGTCGGAGAAGGTGTTGTTGAAGTCAAATCAACAAACGGAGATACTCATCTGGGTGGCGATGACATTGACCAGAAAGTGCAGAACTGGCTCGTGACAGAATTCAAAAAAGAGTCAGGGATAGACCTCACTAAAGACAAAATGGCTCTTCAGAGGCTGAAAGAAGCTGCTGAAAAGGCAAAAATGGAACTCTCGACAACAATGGAGACCGAGATAAACCTTCCTTTTGTTACCGCTGATTCCTCAGGTCCGAAACACCTTCTAATGAAGCTCACGAGATCCAAATTAGAGCAGCTCATGGATGGCATTATTCAAAGAACGGTAGAGCCATGCAAACAGGCCATCTCAGATGCAAAGTTGAAAGCAGGTGATATAAATGAGGTTATTCTGGTAGGAGGCTCCACCCGAATTCCAAAAGTTCAGAAATTGGTTAAAGACCTTTTCGGAAAAGAACCCCATAAAGGAGTTAATCCTGATGAGGTGGTGGCAGCCGGAGCCGCTATCCAGGGAGCTGTATTGACTGGGGATGTAAAAGATATTCTCCTTCTGGATGTGACTCCATTGACCCTCGGCATAGAGACTCTTGGAGCCGTATTCACCAAGATGATTCCTCGCAACACAACAATTCCTACCAAAAAATCAGAAATATTCTCTACAGCCGCAGATAACCAGTCAAGCGTAGAAATTCATGTCCTCCAGGGAGAAAGAGAGATGGCAGCCGCTAACAGGACATTAGGGAGATTTCATCTGGATGGAATTCCTCCTGCTCTACGAGGGATCCCGAAGATTGAAGTGACTTTTGATATCGATGCCAATGGAATTCTTCATGTCAATGCTAAGGACATGGGTACTGGAAAACAACAGGCTATTACTATTACCGGCCACAGCGGACTTGAGGAGAATGAAATAGAAAATATGGTTAAGGATGCAGAAGCACACTCTGAAGAAGATAAGAAAAAAAGAGAAGTTATAGATGCCAAGAATCAAGCTGACCAGCTGGTTTACAGTTTAGAAAAGTTATTGAGGGAAAATAAGGATAAAATCCCTGAAGATGAGGCAACTCGGGTCCAGGCTGAGATTGAAAACACCAAGAAAGCTATCGAGAGCGATAACCTGGAGCAAATAAAACAGGCAGTTGAAGCACTTTCCCAGGCCTCGCATAAATTGACAGAGATGATGTACCAGCAAGCCACTCAGCAACAACAGGCTCAACAAGGCCCCGGCCAACAGGAAGCAGCCGGCGGCCAAACAGCAGAACAGGCATCATCCGAAGGTCCATCCGAAGAGGAAGTTATTGATGCAGAAGTTGTTGACGAGGATAAAAATAAGAAGTGAGCTTATTAAATTCTGATCTAAAGCTAAGATATTTTAACTCCTCTGCTAGCAATAAGGTCAGGGATGGATAAGGACTACTATAAAACACTTGGTGTTGATCGCAAGGCGACTCTATCTGATATAAAAAAAGCCTACCGGAAGCTTGCACGAAAATACCATCCAGATCTCAACCCGGGGGATAAAACAGCTGAATCAAAGTTTAAAGAAATCCAGGAGGCTTATT
>CAYUXD010000225.1:0-4535 GCA_964448655.1 uncultured Eubacteriales bacterium | reverse complement strand
TTTCACCAGATTTTTGAGCATAATCCTGCCACCGCGTTCTTCAATGAATTTCATCATGGCATCGCTTATCTTCTGGGACCTGCCTATGGGGTAATAGCCGCCCTCTTGAAGATAACCTATCGTGGGAAGGGCATAGTAGAGACTGGCCAGCTTAGACGGCGGCAGTCCGTAGTAACCCCAAAGGGAGGAGATTATGGCCTTTAATTTGGGATTCTTGATGCGTGGGTCCAACATTTCGTCCCAGGTTTTGTTGTAACTTTTAAATAGATAAGGGTATTCACGAGGGAAGTTCATCATGTCGACCTGGCCTTTAGCTCTTGAGTACTTATTGATATCCTGCGCTAACCCTTTCATATCGTCGAAGATTCCTTGAATTCCCTCTTTTTCTTCAGGGAAGTAGCCAATCAGGGTTCGTATGTAGCCTGGAAGGTCTTTCTGGGCGACGCGGAAGTCGTAATCGGGATAGATTATCCGGTAGAGATAGGGGAGAGGCACAAACTCGATATTTTTTATTTCAGGAAAGCCAGGTATGAGATTGTGTATTCCGTCTCGTTCTCCGACAGTTGTGGAATGCAGGGAGACATCAAAGACATATCCCCCGGGTCTCTTGAATGTTGTTGCATATCCTCCTGGCTTGCTATGATGTTCCAGAACTAAAGCTTTGAATCCCTGCCTGGCGAAAGCAGCTGCACAGCATAATCCTCCGAGTCCTGAACCGATAATAACCGCATCAAAATCTTTATTGCCTTGACTGGCATCTTTGCCTTTTGGCAAAGCATCCCAATCGATTGCAACCAAAGGTATCCCGGCAAGCAGGGCCTTTAAAAAATCCCTTCTTTCCATGCTAATGTCGGACATATCTCCTCCATCAATATTTGATTGTAAGCAAGGAAAAATTTCCTCCATTTCTTATTGTAGACTGCCTAACACATCTGTCAACTGTTTGGCGTTATATATTTGCAGGATTTTCTATCAAGCAACTTTGTAACAATACCCAATATTGAAAGGAAGCATTTCCAAATCCGTGATAACTGATTGCTAAGGTATAGGTTTTGGGAAATAGCTGCAGCGACCATAGAAGATTTAGCCTTCGGAATTCGCTCTTCAAGGGAACCCGACGGAGTCGGGCGGCGAGTATGTCTGAGCGGAGCGAGTTACGCAGCCGCCGAGAAGAGCGAATGGAGAATGGCGTTAAAAATCTGATTGGGAGCGATGCTATTTCCCAAAACCTTTTCTAATAGCGGAATTGGAAATGCTTACATATTGAAATCAAATTTGACAATTTTTCCATTAATTATTATCTTATAAACCAATATGCCGAGGAAATCTAAGACTAGAAAATGTCCTGAATGCCTTGCTACCAATCCAATCAATAGCAGTTTTTGTCGAAAGTGCGGAACTCAGATTTCTGATTCAAAGAAAATCTATGTTTCTAAAACAGACACTATTAAAGCAAATGTTAGAGAGCTGACTACAGGAAGCACTTTTGCTGGAAGGTACCAGGTCATTGAAGAGTTGGCGAAAGGGGGCATGGGCAGAGTCTACAAAGTATACGATAAGAAGATAAACGAGAAGGTAGCTTTAAAGCTCATTAATGTTGAAACTGAATCTGATCAAGAGGCGATCAAGCGGTTCAAGAATGAACTTAAATTGGCCCGAAAGATATCTCACAGGAATGTTTGCCGCATGTTTGACCTCGGGGAAGAGCGGGGCTCCAACTACATCACCATGGAATTCGTGCCCGGTGAGGATTTAAAGAGTTCGCTTATAAGAATGGGCCCTCTGAGTGCAGCCAAAGCTATTTTTATAGCCAAGCAGGTGTGCGAGGGACTGGCTGAGGCACATGAGCTAGGCGTTGTGCATCGAGATTTAAAGCCACAAAACATAATGGTCGATAGAAAGGGAAATGCGCGCATTATGGATTTCGGAATAGCTCGCTCGGTTAGAGCTGAAGGGATAACTGATACGGGAGTGGTAATCGGAACAGCAGAATACATGTCTCCTGAGCAAGTGGAAGGGAAAGATGTGGATCAGCGCTCTGATATTTATTCGCTCGGAATAATCATGTATGAGATGGTAACCGGGAAGGTTCCTTTTGAAGGGGATGTGGCTCTGACTATAGCTCTAAAGCACACAACAGAAAAACCAAAAGACCCAAGAGAGATCAACGACCAAATACCCGAGGACCTCAGTTATGTAATCCTGAAATGCATGCATAAGAATAGAGAAAAAAGGTATCAGGGCGTAGGAGAACTCCTGGCAGACCTGGACAAAATAGAAAAGAACATTCCTACCAGAGAGCTAGCTTTGCCCGCGAGAAAGCCGATAATAACAAAGAAGATCCTGGCAGGCTTAAGCTTGAAAAAGATATTCGTGCCCGTTTTAATTTTAGCGGCGCTTGTAGTCGTTTCGCTGATCATTTTTAGCCCGCGTGAATTGAGTGTTGATCCTCAGCGGATCGTGGTAGCTGCCTTCGATAACAAAACTGGCGATGAATCGCTGGACCCTTATGGCCGGCTGGCCGCCGATTGGATTACGCAGTCTCTTTCACGGACTGATGTAGTTGAGGTAGTTCCGACGACAGTAGCCTTACAGACCTCAAATGAAACGGTGATCAAAACCAGCGGGCTTGATAGCCAGGCTCTGCTGCATGAATTGGCTAAGCAGACAAATGCCGGAACGGTGATCTGGGGCTCTTATTATTTAGATCGTGATATCCTGCGATTCCAGGCCAGGATAACAGATTCGGCTAAAGGAAAGCTAATTCATTCCCTTGAAGAAGTCAAAGGATCACGAGATTCCCCGATGGAGGTTATCGAAACATTGCGCCAGCGAGTATTGGGCACCCTTGGCCTTTACTTTGGCTCCTTACCCAGCAAGATACTCCGAGTCTTGAAGCCTCCTCTTTACGATGCTTACCGAGAATATATCGTTGGCTTGGAATATTTCGGCAAAGATTATCTCCAAGCACTTCGCCACTTTAAGCTGGCAGCGGAGCTGGATCCGGAGTTCTTAGCTCCTCGCACTCGTGCAGCTATCATCTATGGAACTTTGGGCGAATATGCCAAAGCTGATTCTGAATTTCGTTTTATAAATAAATACCGCGAGCATCTTACGCTTTTTGAGCAGAACTACCTGGATTGGTATATGTCACGCCTAAAAGGAAATTACACTGAGGCTCTGCAACACTTACGTCAAGCAGAGAAGCATGCTCCTAATAATATTTATGTCAACTATATGATAGGGCTGGAAGCGCTGAGGAATAATAACCCCCAGGAGACCGTGAATCTATTTACGAAAAAAGAACCTTCTGAATACATCTACGGTCATGAAGCACGTGCCTGGCAGTTTGGGGTTCTGGCAAAGGCCCGTCATATGCTGGGTAACTACCAGTTGGAGCTAGAAGAGATTCGACAAGCTCAAGAAAATTATCCAGGAAGGCTGGAGCTGCAAGTTGATAAAGTTAGAGCACTAGCAGCTTTGGGGAGAATAGAGGAAGTGAGAAAGGTTATTGAAGAGAGCTTGAATTTGAAGTCTAGAACTGGGACGCCGGGCGACGTCATGCTCGAGGCCGCCCAAGAGCTGCGAGCCCATGGCTATTTGAATGAGGGGCAAGAAATAGCTAATCGGGCTGCAGACTGGTATAATAATAGAACGATCGATGAAGCGGAAAGTGATATATACCGATCTGACCTAGGTCTTGCCCTGTATCTGGCTGAGAGGTGGGAAAAGGCGAAGGCCCTCTTCAAAGAATTAGCCGAGAAATACCCTGACAACATTGAATACAAGGGCTTTCTGGGCAGGCTGGCTGCCCGGGGAGGTGACCGGGAGGAAGCTCTCAAAATTTCTGAAGAACTTCGGCAGATTAAGCGCCCTTACGTTTTCGGTTATCATACCTATTGTCGTGCCTGTATTGCTTCGCTTCTTGGCGAGCACGAACAGGCAGTTGAGTTACTAAAGGAAGCGTTTGCCCAGGGCTATGCTCATGGTGTCTATTTGCACCGGGACATGGATTTAGAGGCACTCCGTAAATATCCGCCGTTTCAAGAGCTGCTCTGGCCGAAGGAGCAGCACTAGGATATCAAAGTACGAAAAACGGATGATAAGTGCAGGCACAGCAGACTCGCAAAATAGAAACCTTTAAGCTAAAAGAAATTTGGCTTGGCTTAATAACAAAGTATTTATTAATATTAACTTATAACTAGAAAACATGAATATTAAAATTTTTGTGACGGGTGGGACCTTCGATAAAGAGTACAATGAACTCGAGGGAACACTCTTTTTTAAAGAAACTCACCTACCTGAAATGCTAAAATTGGCTCGTTGTAGATTAAAAATTGATATCAGTACTTTAATGATGATTGATAGTTTAGATATGACAGATGTTGATAGAAAAATTATTCTTGAAGAATGCAAAAAAACAGAAGAAGATAAAATACTTATTACCCACGGCACTGATACAATGATAGAAACTGCCAAAGTTCTTGCCATTTGTATAAAAAATAAAATAATCGTCTTAAGCGGTGCAATGATAC
>CAYUXD010000224.1:0-4546 GCA_964448655.1 uncultured Eubacteriales bacterium | reverse complement strand
ACCAACAGGAGAAAGAGTACAACTCCTGCGATCATAACACAGAGGACGAGAAGTATTTTTTTCTCTTTGTCGTCCAATAAATCAAATATCTTTTTCATAGTTTAACGAAATCTCCGAGAGGAGTAGTCCTTTTTCGTTTTCTTCTTCGCTTATTATTCTTATTTGATTAAATTTCAAAGCTTTTAAATTATTGTAAAGCTCCAAAAGATCATCCACACTCGAATAAGCAACTTTGAAGCTCAACTGCAATTTTGAATCCTTGGCGAGCGTGGGTGCCATGGAGACAATATAACTCGAATCAGGAAGAGAATTCTCTAAATCAGAGAGAAACTCTATCCAGGAAAAACTTTTCCCTAAAATAATGCTGTTAATCAAATCGACTTTTCCTTTATATTTTATTGTTACATCTTCGATTCTGGCGGAGAAATCCCCTTCGTCTAGCCGGGCATCTTTTATCAATTTATCTGTCCTCTTGATGGAAGCTCTTGTTTCTTGAGCTTTGGCTTTGTATTCAACAAAGATTTTACCAGCAAAGAAAGAAATAAGGAGAAAAACAACCGCGAGGAAAGATAGAACTAAATAAAAGAACCTCCTGTTTCGCAGAGGATTACTCGCTAGATTCAAGCCTAATCGTGCACGTTCTATCATAAAATTTGTCCGATAAGAGGGGATAATATCATCTTTTCTCTTAATCCAAGCTTTGAGGTCAGGCCTGCCTCTATTCCCTTTGCAGGCAAAGATAATTTTTCTTTCAGCTGTGAAAACATGTCTTCCTCTGGTTCCAAAAGACCCAGACGAACCCTGAAGGCATTGACTCTTTTCTTTTCCTTATCTTCGACGAAATTCACAGTATTCTCCACTTCTTTAACAATATTTTCTACTCTTTGAAGTCCAGAGACATTTGTAAGGGAGCCAGGGATAAACGGCTTCAGGCGGTACATAGCAACTTCAGAATTTAGGCCTGCAATAAGGCTGAGAGAGTCTTCTTCGATATTTATGAGGAGCAAATCTCTCTCTTTTTCCCTGCTAAGCAGATAATACAGGCTCAGAGTAGGGACTCCAACCGTTCTGACTTTTAAACGAAGTTTATTAAACAGATCTTCGTACTCTTGAACAATCGAGGCCCTGGCAACTGCAACAAGTATTTTCGAAGAGCTGTTTGATCTTATCCTATCAAATGAAAACCTGGCATCATCGGGAAGTAAAGGTATCTGTTTTTTTACTCGGAAGCGAATAATCCGCTCCCTCTGCTCCCGAGAAGAGGGGAGAGAATCAAAGGAAAAGACAAAAGCTTTTAAAGATAACTCGGGGATAAGACAGGCTATTATATTGTCTGAAAGACGGAGCTTTTCCAGGCCTTGCTTTATTTTTTTCTCCAATAAGGCCGGATTTTTTATATTTTTATTGCTGAAAGATGGCTCGATCACACCTCTTTCAAGAGGAAGAATAAAATGATTTTTGATTTTCCCTTCTTTGGAAGAAACATGAATTCCGCTCAGATAACTAGAAGTTAGCTGAATAGCCGAACGGGGAAGGAGTTGTCGTATGAAATAATTCCTTATTTTATCTGTAAAAAGGGCCATTCTCTCACTCTACAAAAGTCACTTTGTTTAGCTCTTTAAGGCTTGTTACTCCTTTCAAGACTTTCTCCTTCATCCCCACTTCTCTTAAAAAAATCATACCTTCGCTCCTGGCTCTCTTTTTCACTTCAGAAAGAGGTTTTCTCTCCAGGATCATCTCTCGAATTTCATCAGAAAGCTCGAGTAATTCGGCTATTGCCGTTCTTCCCTGGTATCCGGTGTGGTAACATGCTTCACATCCAGGGGACTCATAAAATAGTCGATCCTTGTATTTTTGGGGACTGAGCCCGGATTCAACCAATTGTTTGCCCTTGTATTTAACGGGAGTCTTGCATACAGGGCAGAGGACTCTAACCAGTCTTTGAGCCAGGATACAATTCAGAGCTGAAATAAAACTGTAAGGGTCAACTTTCATATGGAGGAAGCGCCCTATGACATCGAAAACATTATTGGCGTGAACGGTTGTGAAAACCAGATGTCCGGTCAAGGCAGACTGAATAGCAATCTGGGCGGTTTCAGGATCTCTGATCTCTCCAACCATAATCTTATCCGGATCATGCCTTAAGATAGACCTTAGTCCCCGAGCAAAGGTGAGCCCCTTTTTTTCATTAACAGGTATCTGGGTGATCTCATCTATTTGGTATTCAACAGGGTCTTCGATGGTAACGATTTTGTCCTCCGGAGCCCTTATCTCTGTCAAAGCTGCGTATAAAGTGGTTGTTTTTCCGCTTCCTGTCGGACCGGTCACAAGAACCATCCCGTAGGGCTGGGTGATATATCTTCGGAAATTACTGAGGACTTCATCTGAAAAACCAAGCAAATCCATCCTTAATTCCGATATAGCCGCGGTGATCATCTCCTTATCGAGAATCCTGATGACAGCATCTTCACCGTGGATGCTGGGCATGATGGAAATACGAAAATCAATGGTTTTGTCCTTGATTCTCAGCCTGAACCTCCCATCCTGCGGGACCCTTCGTTCTGAAATATCAAGGTCAGACATGACTTTAATTCTAGAGATGATGGACGATTGAAATTTCTTGTCAATCGGCTTCATGGCTTCACTTAAAACTCCGTCGATGCGGTACTTGACGATAATACCTTGTTCTTTTGATTCGACATGAACGTCGCTGGCCCTTTTTTGAACAGCTGTGAAAATTATGGAGTTGACCAGCTTTATGATCGAGCCATCTTGTTCGGTCAGCGTCTCCACAGATATGACTTCTTCTTCTCCTCCTCCTTCTTTCTCCACTACCTTCATGACGAATCCTTCAGTCGCATCTCTGAGGACTTGGAGCGCAGTTTCAGCCTTTCGCAGAGCCTCATTGATAGCCATCTTGGAAGCCGCATAAACCTCCACTTTTCTCCCCAAATAAGATTCGATGGCATCTATAGTTGCGATATCAGAAGGGTCAGCTACTGCAATTTTCACAATATTGTTCTTCTCTTCAAAAGGTATAAAATTCGACCGATAAAGAAAATCAACAGGAAAAGACTGAACAAGCTCACGGCTCAAGTTGCAGGATGAAAGATCAATGTAGGGAACATTGTATCTCGTAGCTAATTTTTTAGTTTTCTCTTCATCAGAGAGAAAAGTCTGCTGTGATTCTTTTTTATCAATCTTGGCCATTATCCAGTTACTCTTATTATATTGAAAATAGGCAAATAAACAGAGAGAAGCATCGCTGCCACAATCAAACCCATAAAAATGATAACTATCGGCTCAATCAGGGATACAAAAGTGTCAATTTTTGTTTTTATTTTCTCATCATAGTAATTAGCCACATCGTTCAACATGCCTTCCAGATTTGCTGATGCCTCTCCTATCCGAATCATATCAAGAGAAAGGGGCGGGAAAAAGTCTATCCTGGAGAGGGATTCAGATAAGCTTTTCCCATCTTTTAAAAGCCCAGGCAATTGCCTGCTTTTCTGGATGATGAAATAATTGGGAACAGCATGATTGGCGATGCCGACAGCTGAGACGAGGGAAATCCCTGCTTCAAGAATAAGACCCAGTGTCCGAGAAAAAAGTGAGACTCCTGACTCTACCAAGATTGAGCCTCCGTAAGGAATTTTAAGCTTGATCCTATCACGAATAACAAGGGTTTTTTCGTTCCTCTTCAACAGGGAATAGACTAAATACAGTGATAATACAAAAGCAATCAGAAAAGGAAAATTTGCTCTCAAAAACTGAGAGAAAGTTAAGAGTCCACGGGTTATAGCTGGCAGTTCAGTTTCAAAATCAGCATAAAAAGCAGTAAAACGAGGCAGGATAAAATTGATCAGGATCATAAGGAGAATGAAAGCAAACAGAATGAGAAGAGTCGGATAAGTTAGAGCAGCCCTTATCTTTGCTTTAGTCTGGGCAATGACTTTTGCATAATCAATGTAACGGTTGATCGTACCAGCTAAGTTTCCGCTCCGCTCCCCTGCCATAAGAGAGGCAATATAAACCTTAGAGAAATTCTTCTCAAAAGGGGCAAATGCTTCTGAGAGAGATTTACCTCCCCGAATTTCATTCTCGACCTTCATCAATAATTCTTTAAGATGAATATTCTTAACTCGCTTCACTATGATTTGGATGCACTTGAGTATGGGATAACCGGCCTTGATAAGAGCCACAAGCTCTTGATTAATCATGATAAAGTCCCTATCTTTAATCTTCTTCTCAAAAGGGAGGACAGAAATCTTGACCTTCTTCCAATCTCTCTTGACAGATAAAACACACACTCCCTCTTCCTCGAAATGTTTTATGCATTCTTCAAAAGAAGAGGCAAGAAAAGTCTGAGAAGCAATGCTTCCTTCTTCAGTAGCCAATCGACAAAGAAAATAAGGCATCTTTCTTAAATTTTATAAGTTTCTCTTACTGTTGAAATATTAGTAAATATTAAATTAATATTAGGTCATCCTCTGGTTTTTGTCAAATCTAGTAACCTGTAAGCAAGGGGTAAAACAGGGGAAAAAAG
>CAYUXD010000223.1:1603-4551 GCA_964448655.1 uncultured Eubacteriales bacterium | reverse complement strand
CCACCGGTTGAATATAAAAAGGATTTGTAGGTGTTCGATTTATATTACGTAGGGGCTTGATTTATCAAGCCCAGCGGTTGAATATAAAAAGGATTTGTAGGTGTTAGATTTATATTACGTAGGGGCTTGATTTATCAAGCCCACCTTCTAATAATATAAAAAATAACTCTGGGTTTGATATAGCAAACCCCTACAAACATAGAATTATGGCTGAGCCAAAGCCTTTCTCGCCAGTTAAACTCATCTGCGGGATTATCGCCTCCGAAGAAATCTTTTTCAAAAGGGCAGAAGAGCGCCTTGTTCATCTTTATGGTTCTGTGGATATAACAAGTCCTCTATTCAAATTCAATTTTACAGATTACTATGAAAAACAGATGGGCAAGAATTTAAAAAGAAAATTTTTAAGCTTTGCTGAGCTTGCTATGCCTGAAAAATTAGGCGAGATAAAGCTTCGGACAAACGAACTCGAAGAAGAAATAAGAGCAGAATTAAAGCAAGGCCGAAGAGTTGTCAACCTTGATCCAGGCTATTTGACTCAGTCTGCTTTAATCATGGCAACAGCCAAAGATTTTGCTCATCGGATTCCTCTTCAGCAGGGAATTTATGCTCACCTTGAATTATTATTCACCAAAAAAAGCATCAAAACTCTGGACTGGACTTATCCTGATTATAGAACCGAAGAATATCATAAATTTTTTATGGAAGTCAGGCGGACTTACCTCTCTCAGCTGGCGAATTTGTAACCTGATTAGGTCCTCTTTATTACCGTTTACTACTTCTTATAAATGCCAAATAATCTTTCAGGGATGGGTCTTTTCCAAGTAACGCTTCAGCAGAGTGTATGGCTGCCAGAATCTCTCTATCAAGGGGATCAAGGATGGCAGCATCTAGACCCCTCTGGAGAGCAAGAACAAGAAAAGCTCTGTTCAACGATTTCCGCCTTGGAAGGCCAAAAGATACATTGCTCACTCCAGCTATCGTATTCACTGATGGCAGATTCTTCTTTATTTTTTCTAGAGTTTCAAGAAAAAGCTCTCCAGCTTTTTGGTCAACGCCGATGGGACGGACCAAAGGATCAATGAATATATCTTTATGATTCACTCCCTCTTTGTCCAGTAGATTTACAATTTTGCGAGCTATCGAAAGCTCTTTATCAGAGGTTTCTGGCAAACCCTCATCATCAAGGCAGAGGACGATTATACGGGGCCTGTACTCCTTGATAAAGGGGAGGAAAGTCTTTATTCTTTTGGCCTCGCCACTAAGAGAGTTCAGCAGGGCTTGTCCTTTATGAATTTTTAATCCTGCTTCCATGGCTTCAGGGTTGGGAGTATCAATAGAGAGGGGAATCCTCAGCTCTTTTTGAAGGAGAAGGATAGCCCATTTGAGTGTTTGCACTTCTTTATCCAAGAGGGCAGCAGTATTAAGGTCTATGTAACTGGCCCCGGCCTTCCCTTGTTTTTTAGCCTGATCAACAAGGTATTTTTTGTCCTTGCGATTTAAGGCCTCCAGGACAGAACGCCTGCTGGAATTAAGTCTTTCCCCAACGATAATCATCGATTTTAATCTTCGTCAATATCGAGTGCGGAGATTTCTCTCAGCCTTTTCACAATTTCTGGAAGCTCTTCTAAAACACCATTAACATCTTTTTCACTATTAAAGCGGCCTAAAGACATGCGGATGCAGGACCGGGCAATCTCAGGCCTAAGTCCTATAGCCTCGAGAACATGAGAGACTTCCTCAGCTCCTTCGCTGCAGGCAGAGCCAGTCGAGACATAGATTTCCTTTGTGGCCAGCGCTAAAAGAATGGCTTCTGCTTCAAGGCCATAGAAAGAAAAATTCAAGGTCCCTTTTATTCTGTTTTCCTCATGGCCGTTGAATTTCACTTTGGGTATTTTTTCCTCAATTCCCTTCTTCAGTTGCTCTGCCAGCTTTTCAATCCGTTTTTTATCCTTATCTCCTCTCTCCTTCATAACTCTGACAGCTTCTCCAAAACCAACGATACCGATTGTATTTTCAGTACCAGCTCTCATTTCTCGCTCTTGATGTCCTCCATAAATAAGCGGCGTTATATCTGTCCCTTTTCGAATATAGAGTGCACCAACTCCTTTAGGTCCATAAATCTTATGAGCGGAGATTGAAAGCAGGTCTACACCCAGCTTTTTAACATTGACATCTATCTTGCCGAAGGACTGAACAGCGTCAGTATGGACCAAAACTCCTCTCTCTTTTGCAATTTTACTTATATTCTCGATGGGCTGGATAGTACCCACCTCATTATTGGCATGCATGACTGAGATAAGAGCTGTCTGAGGAGTAATCGCCTTCTTGAGAAAATCGATATCCACAGTTCCATATTCATCCACTGGAACATAGGTGACTTTCACTCCCTTCTTCTCCAGATAGCTGGCTGTATTCATGACAGCTGGATGTTCAATAGCAGAGGTGATAATTTCGTTTTTTTCAGGCATAGCATCGAGAACCCCCCGAATGGCAAAATTATCTGCCTCAGTTCCTGATCCGGTAAATATTATCTCAGTCCTGCTTGCTCCTAAAGCCTTAGCGATGACCTCTCGGGCTTCGCTGATGATTTCTTTGACTTTTCTTCCGATAGGGTAGAGAGAAGACGGGTTTCCGAAGTGTTCTTTGATAAATTGAGACATTTTTTCCATGACAACTGGGTCTAGAGGAGTTGTCGCGTTATTATCTAGATATACCATTTAAAAACCTCATTTATTGTTTGATTTATAAATAATGTGGGCTTGATAAATCAAGCCCCTACAAATCAATCAAGTTCTTCCAAGTCAATCAAGTTCCTGCAAATCAATCAAACTCCTGAAAGCTAATCTAGCGTGTGCAAATTAATCAAGTTCCTGCAAATCAATCAAACTCCTGAAAGCTAATCTAGTCTCTACAAAATAAACAAGGTGGGCTTGATGAATCAAGCCCCT
>CAYUXD010000223.1:0-1503 GCA_964448655.1 uncultured Eubacteriales bacterium | reverse complement strand
AAGCTAATCTAGTCTCTACAAAATAAACAAGGTGGGCTTGATGAATCAAGCCCCTACACAAGAAAATCAAACATCTGCAAATTAATCTTGTGCCTACGTTTCTTATTCGTCCAAAGGATTCATGACCAGGCCGGACTTGAGCTTAGGAAAAAAGTCGGTGGACTTTTGGGGCATAAGTTCTCCATTCTCAACGACTTCTCTGATTTGATTAAGAGAAACAGGCTTCAGGAGAAAAATCATTTGAAATTCTCCCTGCCTGACTTCATTAATCCCCTGGTCAAGATTCCTTATATAGCTCACGTTGTTCTCCAGGGAGAAAGGTTCAGAGCACAAGGCTTGGAGCTTATCGATGATTAGAGAATGGAGAATAGCCACATCCAAACGTTTCCACTCTTTGGATCTCTCCTCGGTTATTTCTTTCTCTAAAAGATCTTCGGATTTGAGATTAAGGATGAAAAATTTCTTAAATTGAGAAATATAGGCTGCAAATGTATGATTCTCGTTCAGCACTCTATTCTGAACTTCTTCAAGCTTGAATTGATCTGAAGTGTCGGGGCAGTCAACCTCAGATATTTCAAAATAGGGGAGGAGGAGATTCTTGAGCTCCTCGTCTGAAAGCTTATCCAGGCCCTTTACCAGTCTGTAAGTGGGGAGAATCACCACTCCTGGATCTTCAAGCTTAAAAAGAGTCATCATGATATAGTTGAACGGTTCATCGCCTTTAGCTTTTTTCATTTTCTCGAGGATTTCTTTCTGATAATTGAGGGAAGTTTCATAACGGTGATGTCCATCGGCAATGATCAATACTTTATCAGCCATGGCTTCCTGAATCCTCTGGATTGTTTCTTCGTCCTTAATGATCCATAATCGATGGAGAAAATTAGCGTCATCTCTCATTTCTGCTCCAAGCTCCGCATCTTGCCTGGCTCTTTCGATGGCCTGAGAGACAGTGTTTTGGTCATCGTTGTAAAGGAGGAAGATCTGACCTGTGTTGGTGTTTGTAGCCCGTAAGAGATTCAGCCTGTCTATTTTATGTTTGGGAAAGGTTTTTTCATGGGGGAGGACTTTTCTCGAAGAGAATTCTTCAAGTTTTACCCTCGAAATAAGCCCAATTCTTTTTTTCTTGGCGCCTCTAACCTGGAATTCCTGTTCATAAAGATAGAGAGCGTCTTGGTCTTCTCTGATAAGAAGGCCTTCCTTCTCCCATTCATCCAGGTAAATCTTGGCTCTTTTGTATTTATCCTTTTCAAAATGCTCAGGGTCATCATCTTTACCCAGGATAATTCTCACCACATTATAAGGATTCCTTCTATAATAATCTTCCTGCATTGCGGGAGTAATCCGGTCATAGGGCTCTGTGATGACCTCCTCTAGTTTTATTTTCTGGTTATTATATCGTAATCCTTTGAAAGGTCTTATTTCTGCCATTTTATCTCCGTTCTAATACTAATCTTTTTGAGCTAATTGCTTATGATGGCTGCACCATCTACTAATAGGGAAAAT
>CAYUXD010000222.1:0-4564 GCA_964448655.1 uncultured Eubacteriales bacterium | reverse complement strand
GAAGAAAAAATGTTGGATCTATCCGTTCTTTCATACTTGGCTTTGATAATCTCGGCAATCACCTTGAGCATCTGGTCTTTTCCAGCTTTTCCCCATAAGCAAGGCTCATTAACCATCATCAGATATTCAGTGCCGACGGCTTTTTTGAACTCATCCATCTTCTTGAAATAAGCAGCAGGATCTTCCTCACTGGTCAAGACAAGTCCAAATGCAGATTCTTTCTCTTTGATGAGCTCCATGACTTCCTTATCAGGTAAGTTTTTATCGAGAATTACCAGAGGCTTTTTGGACTCTTTTAAAAGAAGCTTGGCTTGCGAACCATCCACTCCTTTGACAAGGAGGAGAAGACCGCTGTTGTTCACTTCCTTTATAATGTTCTTTCCTTCCTCACTCAATCCCTGTTCATCGAAAAGGAATGATGGATCTTCGACAACAACGAAGTAGAGTCCTTGCTTGGCCAAGGCTTGAGCCCAGCTCGGGTCATCTCGGAAAGCACTGATTCCCTTGAGTCCAGCCATAATCGTTGTTTTTCCCTGGCGGATATCCCCGGTGAGTCTGCCGGAAGAAGAATAATAGGAGAGGCCCTTTGCTTCCTCTATTTTCTCTGATATGGATAGAAATTTTTTCAGAATATCAATCCTGAGTCCATCACCTGAAAGACCTTCTTCTTCCTTCATAATTGAAAGCTGTAGATCCACGTGGGAATCTTTCGCATCCTTGTGATGTTCGACCACTTCGCTTAGAGGAGAAAGTTTGAAATTAATAAGGGATTGGTATTTCAAATAAAAATTTTCCTGCCGCAGCGGAGGGAAAAAGTCTCCTTGTTCTGAAGCCAGTATTTTAACGGCAGCATGAACAAAATCACCTGTTTTCTTCAACATCTCTGGCTTGATCAGGTCAGAATCATCCCGGCTCTGGTGGTATTTTATCGCTCCCCTAGTAATTATGAAGAACCCGGGAACTCCTTTTTCTAAAAATGGAGTATGATCTGAGCCTCCAGGGCCTCCGCGCTGAGGCATGACATAGTCAAGCATCTCTTTCGGGAGTTTCTCCTGGAGAAGCTCCCAGATTTGAGGACCGTAGTAAACACCTTGAAAAGGTATCTTACCACTGCCATGACCCACCATATCCATGTTGATGTACGCTACTGTTTTTTCTAAGGGGAAAGGAGGATGATCCGCATAATGCCTTGAGCCCAAAAGTCCTTGCTCTTCTCCAGCCCAGAGACAAAAAATGACCGTTCTTTTGGGCTTGGCGCGATTGAGTTTCATTATGCGGGCTATCTCCATAACAACCGCACTCCCCGAAGCATTATCATTAGCTCCGTTCATAATATCTCCCATCGGGGTAATCCCTAAATGATCCATATGGCCCCCGATGACGACATATTCATCTTTAAGGACCTCATCGCTGCCAGTTATTTTTGCCAGAACATTCCTGGTCGGCCTTTTCTCATCGAAGATGGCATCGACGGACACAAAAGCTTTTACTCCTGTTTCTAAGGACTGGGGCTTTAGCTTTTCGTCAATTTCCCCAATGAGGTGGCGGAGCTCTGTTTTCAGGTCTTTAAAAATGAAATCGGTCACTTTCCTCTCGACTGATAAAAGTACAAAATCAGGCTGATAAAGCTCTTTTTTTAACCTCATCCGAAAATAACGACTCTCGGCTGTAGAAGGCCTGAAAACGATAGCTCCTCGAGCTCCAAGCTTTTGGGCAGCTTCAATTCTCTTCTCCATCTTCGTCAAATCACCGAGCTCTTTCTCAAGTTTTTGAGGAGTATCAATAGAAAAAAGAACTATTTTCCCCTTCACATCAACTCCAGCATAATCATCGTACTCCTTTTCAGGAGCATGGATTCCGTAACCAATAAAGACAAGTTCAGCAGTAAAGTGCCCTGAACCTGAAAACCTCTGGACTCTCCAGTCTTCGCCGTAATAAAAATCTCTCCTTGTTTTCTCTGCGATTATCTCCAGTTTCACTCCCTCTTTAATATTTCTGTGCTCGATAGTAAAATTCTGGAAGTACGTGCCGTTATCCCCTGCCGGCTCTAACCCCCACTCTTTTAACTTGGAAGCGATGTATTCCTCTCCCATTACTCCGCTGGGCTGGCCGCTCTCGCGTCCCTGCATGGAATCTGAAGCCAAATCTTTTATGTAACTCCACGCAGCTTGAGCATCAAAAGCAACTTCTTTCACCTTGGCTGCAGTCGGAGAAAAAAGAAGTAAAAATGTAATGAATAAACTTATTAATATTCTCACTGGAAACCTCCTTCCGAGAAATTATAAAGGTATAATATTATAGCGGAAGGCGGAAAGAAAAAGAAATTATTTTAAAATGAAGCGCAGGATTAATTTTCAGTGGATGAAATACATGAGAAATCCGACAGCAAAGGAGAAAAATCATTTGGGTGAAAAACACCTAAATCATATAATGGTGAAAACGAGGGTTATTCGTATTTCAGGCTTTCAGCAGGATTGGCCAGGGCCGCTTTAATCACCTGGGAACTGACGGTCAAGGCAGCGATGGCCAGGGCGGCCAGCCCGCTGGCCAGAAAGATCCAGATGGAGAGAGAGGCCCGGAAGGCGAATCCCTGCAGCCAGCGGTTCATGATCCAGTAGCCCAACGGCCAGGCGATCAGGTTCGCAACGATCACCCTTTTGACGAACTGCCCAGTCAGCAGCCACATGATATTGGAAAGCGGAGCGCCCAGCACTTTCCGGACACCGATCTCTTTGGTCCGTTGTTCGGCCACAAAGGCGGCAAGACCGAAGAGTCCGAGACAGGAAACAAAAATGGCCAGACAGGAGAAGAGAGTGACAATTCTGCCGGCCCGGTTGTCATTCTGGTAGAGGCTGTTGACCTTATCATCCAGGAATGTGAATTCAAAAGGAAGGCCGGCAGACATGGAATCCCAGGTCTTTCGGAGATTGGAGAGAACATCGGACGTCACCTGGGAGCTGATTTTAACAAGCAGGTAAGGTTTCCGCGTGGAATCGATGGCCTCGGGCAGCAAATAGCCCATGCTCCTGACATTGCGGTGCAGAGACTCGAAGTGGAAATTGTCGATGATGCCGATTATGGTTAGATCTTTCTGGGTCCACCAGATCCGCAGTTTTTTTCCTACCGGATTCTCGATCCCGAAGTACTCAGCGGCCTTTTTATTGATCACGACAGCATCAACATCGGAGGGGAAGTCCCGGGACATAAATCGGCCCTCCAGCATTTTAATATTCAGGACATCGGCAAAATCCTGGTCACAGGTCATGAAGTTCATGTTCAATGGCCGTTGGCGCTCGATGCCCTCCACACCGATCCCCCAATTGGGAGTGCCCCGGCCGGGAACCGACCGGACCGACGTCACGCCGAGAACGTCCGAGTGCTGTTTTAGCCGCTCCGTATAGGCCTCTAGCTGGCCTCCAAGGGTGTCGGCGTTGTGGATGACAACCACATGCTCTTTATCAAAGCCAAGCCTCTGATTCTTGATGAACTTCAACTGCCTAAATATAACCAGGGCCCCAATGATAAGTAGCACGGACATGGCAAACTGAAAAACAACCAACCCGTTACGCAGGAAGAGGTCCCCACGCCCCCTGCTGGCCAGCGGGGATCCCTTTAGAACATCGGTCAGTTTGAATGAAGAGAGGAAAAAAGCTGGATAGAGGCCAGCTAGAATTCCAACACCCAGGGCCAGACCCAGCAGCCCCGGGATAACAAATGGATTCCCGAAATAGGAGAGGGCCAGGATCTTTCCCGTTAGATTCTGGTAGAAGGGCAAGGCGGCCTGGATGAGAATGACGGCGAAGGCCAGGGCTATCAGGCCCATCAGGACGGATTCACCCAGAAACTGCTGGATAAGCTGCCTTCGCAGAGAGCCGACGACCTTGCGCAGCCCCACCTCTTTAGCACGGCGGGCAGACCGGGCTGTGGCCAGGTTAACGAAATTGATACCGGCGATCAGGAGGATGAGGACCGCCACTACGGTGAACAATCTTATGTAGGCCATGCTTCCATTAGGCTGGTTGCCTGTGACCAGGTCTGAGTGAAGGTGGATTCGAGTGATGGGCTCGAGGGTCCAGATCCAGGGGATGTGCTCGCGCCCCGCCTCGAAGTAGACCTTGTCTATCTCAACAAGTTTCTCCTCCATGAGGCCTTGGGTCACGCCTTCCTGAAGAGTGACATAGGTGGTGTAGTTGTTCCAAGTCCAGCCCATGTTAGGCTCTGGGTAGACGGTTTTCATGGAAATGAGCATGTCGAACCAGAAATGAGAGTCCTGGGAGATGTCTTCCATCACACCCGTAACCTGGAAAAATATCTTTTCACCAGAGGCCTGTATTTCGACGGTTTTGCCCAATGGATCCTCATCTCCGAAATATTTTTTAGCCAGGGAATGGGTCATAACCAACATGTTGGGATCCCTGAGGGAAGTTTCAGGATTGCCCTTGAGGAGAGGGAAGCTGAAAACATCAAAAAAGGAGGGTTCGGCGCAGAAGGCCTCGGCTTCCTTGAAGGCGATATCCCGGTACTTTATGATCACATCGCCCACAGGACCCGAGATCTGGGTGAT
>CAYUXD010000221.1:4211-4592 GCA_964448655.1 uncultured Eubacteriales bacterium | reverse complement strand
GAAACCTTTCTAGACTTCTTCGCTAAAAAGAAACATAAAATAATCAAGAGTTCTTCCCTCCTTCCTAAGGATGATCCTACTATTCTGTTTACCAATGCCGGAATGAACCAATTTAAAAATATATTCCTGGGGCTCGAGAAAAGAAGCTACAAGAGAGCAGCTTCTGTTCAAAAGTGCTTGCGAGTAAGCGGAAAACATAATGACTTGGAGCAGGTAGGAAAAACAAATAAGCACCATACTTTTTTTGAGATGTTGGGAAATTTTTCTTTTGGCGATTATTTCAAACAAGAAGCTATTGAATTTGCTTGGGAACTCATCACAGAAGTTTTCAAGCTAAACAAGGATGATGTCTATGTTTCAGTATATGAAAAGGATGACGAG
>CAYUXD010000221.1:2672-4201 GCA_964448655.1 uncultured Eubacteriales bacterium | reverse complement strand
ATTTGGAATAAGAATATTGGACTTACCTCTGACAGGATATTCCGCTTCGGGAAGAAAGATAATTACTGGGCCATGGGAGATACAGGGCCCTGCGGACCTTGCTCTGAAATTCATTATGATCTAGGTTCTGAAGTCGAAAAAGGGGATCCTTCGAGCTTGATAGAGAAGGGGAGCGATCGTTTTTTAGAGTTGTGGAATTTAGTTTTTATGCAGTACGATCAAGATGAAAAAGGAAAGCTACATCCTTTGCCCTCTCCTTCGATAGACACCGGGATGGGGCTTGAAAGAGTAGCTACCGCTCTTCTCGGAAAAAAGAATGATTTTGATACAGACCTCTTCCTTCCCCTCATCGAAGCAATTTCCAATCTATCTCAAAGAGAATATCCTTCTCACGATGAAGAAGATATATTTGTAAGAATAATAGCTGACCATCTAAGAGCATTAACCTTTTTAATCGCAGACGGCATAATGCCCTCTAACGAAGGGCGAGGATACGTATTACGGAGGTTAATTCGTCGAGCCTTTCGCCACGGGAATTTAATAGGAATACAAGAACCTTTCCTCTACAAGCTTGTGGGGATTGTGAGTGATATTATGAAAGATTCCTACCCCGAGCTCCTTACTTCTGCAAATTATATCTCAAAAGTCTGCCAGTCTGAAGAAAGTCGTTTCTCTTTAACCCTTTCCTCTGGACTCCGTACCTTCAACCAATACATCGAAGAGGCTAAGAAAGAGGGAAAAACGAAGCTTCCCGGAGCAAAAGTCTTTAAACTTTATGACACTTTTGGCTTTCCTCTCGATCTTTCTAAAGAATTAGCAGAAGAGAAAAATATGACTGTTGAGGAGAAGAGTTTTTACAAGGAATTAGAGCAGCAGCGCCAGCGAGCACGCCTGGCGTGGAAAGGCGAAGCTCAACAGAAAGGAATGAAAACCTACGAAGAGCTGAAAGACCTGAGCCCTCGCTATGTTGGGTATGAAAAGGAGAAAGTTCTCGAGGCTAAGGCCATTGCTCTTATAAAAAAAGGTGATAAAGTCCAAGAGCTTAACGAAGGAGAAAAAGGAGAAATCTTTCTCAGTCAGACACCATTCTATGCAGAAGCTGGCGGACAAATTGGCGATTCAGGAATCTTAAAAAATCCTCATTTTTCAGCAGTAGTAGAGGATACATACTGCCCGATTCCCGAACTCATAGCCCATAAAGTAAAAGTTATTTCAGGGAAAATAAAGGTAGATGATAGCGTGGAAGCAGCCATAGATGTTTCGAGACGCAAGGCCATAAGTAGCAATCATACCGCCACCCATCTTCTCCATGCTTCTTTAAGACAAATTTTGGGTGATCACGTGAAACAGACGGGATCACTCGTTTCCGGCTCAAGATTCAGGTTCGATTTTACACATTTTGCTCCTTTAAGCAGTTCTGAATTGAAACAAATTGAGCAGCTCGTCAAGGAAAAAATAAGAGAAAACATCGAAGTTAAAACCAAAATAACAACCATCGATGAAGGGCTAAAAGAAGGGGCAATAGCCAT
>CAYUXD010000221.1:0-2662 GCA_964448655.1 uncultured Eubacteriales bacterium | reverse complement strand
AATACGGTGAACGGGTAAGAATGGTCACTATTAACGATTTCAGCAAAGAACTCTGCGGCGGAGTTCATGTCCATTCAACTGCCCAATTAGGTCTGTTCAAGATTACCTCAGAATCCAGTATTGCTGCTGGCATGAGAAGAATCGAGGCTTTGACAGGAGAAGAAGCCTTGAAGCACGTCCAGGATACAGAAGAGCTTGTGGATGAAGTCCAGAAAGCCTTAAATTCCCCCAAAAAAGACGTGCTTACCCAGATTGTCAAACTGAAGGATTCTGTAAGGGAAAAAGAGAAGGAAAACAAGCAACTTCGACAAAAATTTGCTCATCTAAAATATGGAAAGATAGAACCAGAAGAGCAAAAAATAAAAGTCAAGGAGAAAATAAAAGTATCAGGTAAAGAGGATGTAAAAGTCCAAGAGCTCCGCCAAGTAAAAGGAATATCTGTCCTTGCCCGAAGGGCGGACGGATTGAATAGTTCCGAGCTCAGAGGGCTGGCTGATTCTCTTAAGCAGAAGATCGGCTCAGGGATTGTAATCTTGGGAACCGAATCAGGGCAAAAAGTTTTTCTGGTAATTGCGGTGACCAAGGATTTAATCGAGCGAGTTAAAGCAAATGAATTAATCAAAGAGATTGCTTCTGTCATAGGCGGTGGAGGGGGAGGCCGCCCTGATTTTGCTCAGGCAGGAGGTGCAAAGACCAAAAAATTGGATCAGGCTTTAAAAAAGAGCTATTCTATCCTGGAAAAGATGATTAAATAAATGAAAAATCACCCCAAAAGAGGATTGAAATAATTTTAGGATTTTAACATCATAAACGTTCATGCTGGTAAAAAAAGAATTATGAAACACCCACAACCCTTTAAATCGAAGATTTTTGCCTCCCTCGGAATCCTATCGCTCATTGTTTTGTTTCCTTTAGAAGCGGATGCTCAGGTCGAGCCTCGACAAAATAAAAAATTTGATGAAATCATCAAGACGGTTGCTGAAAAATACAATTTGGAAGCCTCTCTAATTCATTCCATTGTTCGCACCGAGTCAGACTATGACCCTCACTGCGTATCTTCCAAAGGAGCCTTGGGGCTTATGCAATTAATGCCTGAGACGGCAAAAATATATGGTGTAGGAAATCCGTTTGAACCTCGAGATAATATCGAAGGAGGAGTAAGATATCTCAAGGATTTAATTAACCTTTATGGCAGAAGAACAAGGTTTGTCCTGGCCGCTTATAACGCCGGTCAAACAGCGGTAAAAAAGTATGGGGGAATTCCTCCTTATCCAGAAACGAGAAATTATATTGAAAAAGTAATGGCTTCGTACCCAAAATCATTCATAAAAACAGGAACGAAAGTTTATAAATATCAAGACTCTTCAGGAAGAGTAGTTTTTACAAACTGTCATTATCTTTACTCTTCAAACAAAACAACGGATAAATCTGATAACTAAAAGGGGACAGGCTACTTTATTACAGAAAAGGGCACAGGTTTATTTTTCCTTATCATTTGGATCTGATTTATAAAATACAGCTATTTATCTATTCCAAAATTCGGGTTTGATGAATCAAACCCCTACAATAAAGAATGAAAAAGGGGACAGGCTACTTTATTACAGATAGCCTTTGACCAGGAGATTTCGCGGAATAATTTCAAACGTCGCCGGTAAAATACCCACTTGCTCTCCGTCAATTTCTATAAGGACATCATTCTTATCATCTGCAGCAAAAGCCTCTATTTTTCTACCGCGAACGAGCGATATCTTAGGATGAGACAGGTGGGTTCCTGTATAGATTTTCCAGGCATTCCTGAAAAATTCTAACATCTTCATCCCTTTCACCAGCACAATATCAAAAAATCCATCATCCAGCTCAGCATTCGGGGCTATTTTCATCCCTTTGCCAAAAATCCTTCCGTTTGAAATTGCTCCGATCATATATTCATCGAGAGGCAGTTCCTCATCATCTATCTTAATCCTCAGCTTTTTGTTCTTGTAAGCGATGAAAGTGGAGATTAAACATCTCAGGTAAGAAGATGCTTTCCGTCTCATTCTGCTCTGGTTAACCTTTCTGACCACTTCGCCGCCTATCCCAAAATCAGCAACATTAACAAAAAATCTTTCTTCCTCTTTTCCTGAATGACTCTTAAACTTCGCTCTTCCCACATCTATCAAGGAGGAAGGAGCTTGAGTTATAACTTTCAAAGCATTCTTGAATCCATGAGGAATATTCAGACTCTTGGTAAAATCACAGCCGCACCCAGAAGGCACGATCCCCAGAGATACTACTGGATTTATAATTTTTTGGTTTTCATAAAAGCCATTGGCAATTTCATTCATGGTGCCATCGCCCCCGACTCCAACAATCAGTTCAGTGCCTTCTTTAATGGCTACTCTTGATATTTCAATTGCTTGTAAAGGCTTTTCAGTGAATTCGTATTTAAATTCTTTTAAAAAACTGTTCAGACCTTCCTTGATATGCTTCCAGCGTTTTCTTGTCTTGCCCTGATCAGATTCAGGATTGACTATCACCTGTGTCTTTAGGAACATCAATGACTCCTTCAGTTTTACCTGGCGAGATTTTTTTCCTGAAAAGAGAGATCCCGATGATCCCGCCTAACGCGCCTAGACCAGACAGAACGACAGCCGAGACCAAAAGTCCGATTAAAAAGGCTGGA
>CAYUXD010000220.1:0-4617 GCA_964448655.1 uncultured Eubacteriales bacterium | reverse complement strand
TATAATTCTCTGGACGTCTGTTCGATAGAGTTTTTTATTGAGGATAAAGACTTTTTCGACTTTTGCCGGGCTTAGGGCAGTTTTGGCATAGGAGATAGGATTTTCTGACCACTCGATGATATCAATTTTCTCTCCATGCAATTCTTGGCTGATGGCCATGATTCTGTTTCCTTTCACTCCTATGCAGGCTCCGATAGGATCTATGTCTTTCTCTTTGCTGAAAACTGCGACTTTTGCTCTTTCTCCAGGCTGACGGACGATATCTATTATTTCAATATTACCGTTTGCTATTTCTGGGATTTCTAATTCCAGGAGTTTCGCTAAAAATTTTGCATCAGCCCTGGAAACAATGACCTGAGGTCCTTTATATTCTTTCAGAACCTGGATGATCATAGCCTTAACTCTATCTCCTCTCTTGAATTCTTCATTCACCAGCTTTTCCCGGCTGGGGAGGACGACCTCAGTCTTATTCACTTCAAGAATCATATTATTGTTCGGCTCAAATCTTCTTAAAACACCTGTTACAATTTGCCCCAGTTGAGGAGCGAAAAGGTCATAAATTTTTTCTTGCTCTGCATCCCTGACCTTCTGAAAGATGACCTGTTTGGCTGCTTTGGCTGCTATTCGGCCTAACATGTCTGAAGGGAGGTCGATCTCGATATTATTCCCTATTTTTTTTGAGCCATTTATTTCCTTTGCATCTTCAAGGGCGATTTCAGTGGCCAAATTTTCAGGATTTTTGCTAATTTTTTTGATTGTGTACACTCTTAGTTCACCCTTTTCAGGCAAGAAAGAAATGTTGACTTTCTCATTATGGGTGAAGTATTTGGAAGAGGCAACTTTGAGAGATTCTTCAATGGCATTGACGATGACATTTGTCTCCACTCCCCTTTCTTTGCTGAGCTGGAGGATAGTATTCCACACGTTAACTTTCATCTTCTTTGCCTCGGTTATACTTAAGAGGAATCTAAAGAGGCAAAAATTATAACTGAATTAGGGAAGAATATCAATAAAAAGGGGACAGGCTACTTTTTTGGCTGTTATTTTCTTTTAGAAGGAGAAAAAGAGGCTATCTTTTTCTTCAAAAAAAAGTAGCCTGTCCCCTTTACATGATCAAGGGGGCAAAAACGAGGCTGACCACCGCCATGAGCTTGATCAGGATATTCATTGAAGGGCCAGCCGTATCTTTTAAGGGGTCACCGACAGTATCTCCGATGATAGAAGCAGCATGAACTTCTGTTCCCTTTCCCCCCAGGTTTCCTTCTTCAATCCATTTCTTGGCATTGTCCCACGCGGCTCCTGCATTAGCCATGAATATCCCCAGGAGAACTCCAGTGGCGGTGGCTCCTGCCAAAAATCCGCCAAGAGACTCAGGTCCGATGAAAAAGCCGATAACAAGAGGAGCAACAATGGCCAAGAGACCGGGAAGAATCATTTCCACCAAAGCTCCGCGAGTTACAATATCAATGCAGCGGTCAGAATCAGGCTTGGCCTTTCCTTGCATTAAACCTTTTATTTCTTTGAACTGTCTTCTTATCTCCAGGACCATTTTATCAGCTGTTTTCCCTACAGCTTTCATCGTCAAAGAGGCAATGACAAAAGGCATAAGGGCTCCGATGAGAAGACCGATGACCGTTTCGACATTGGTCAGGCTTATGAATTTGAGATTTGCAGTTTTCTGGAAGGCTGAGAAGAGAGCTAGAGCAGTCAGGGCAGCCGAGCCTATAGCGAACCCTTTGCCGATAGCCGCAGTGGTGTTTCCTAAAGAGTCGAGTTTATCCGTTATCTTTCTTATGTTCGGGCCTGCCTTGGACATTTCCGCTATTCCTCCAGCATTATCCGCAATTGGCCCGTAAGAATCCGTGGACATGACAATACCGATAGTAGCCAGCATGCCTACTGCCGAGAGGGCTATACCATAGAGTCCTGCTAATCTGAAGGAGATGAAAATAGTAGCTCCGATAGTGAGAAGAGGAAGGATAGTACTCTGGAAGCCAACAGCAAGCCCGATTATAATAGCTGGAGCGCTCCCTGTTTGGGCTGTTCTGGCTATTGTTTTAATCGGGGGGCCCGAAGTAAAATACTCGCTTTCGAGTCCTATCAAAACTCCAGCAAGCATACCGCTCAATACTACCCAGAATACGTTTAAGTCACCCAGAATCACCTTTACGGAGAAAAATGCCCCGGCTAAGAATAAAAGACCGCTGATATAATATGCATTCCTCAGGGCAGATTGAGGGCTTATATTCTTTAAAACGTTAATAGAAAAAACTCCGATGATGGAACTAAGAAGGCCGACTACAATCAGAAGCAAAGGCAGAGACATATAGTTAAGGGCAGGAGTTAAGGTCGAACCTATAGCCATAGAGGCGATGACAGAGCCAACATAGGATTCAAAGAGATCTGCTCCCATCCCTGCTGTGTCTCCCACGTTGTCGCCGACATTATCAGCAATGACACCTGGATTGCGTGGATCGTCTTCAGGTATGCCTGCTTCGACTTTTCCCACAAGGTCTGCACCAACATCTGCGCTTTTGGTAAAGATTCCGCCTCCCACTCGAGCAAAAAGAGCCACCGAGCTGGCACCCATGGCAAAGCCGTTGATGATTAAGGGATCTTTTGTGAAAAAGTAAAAAATTCCGATCCCAGCTACTCCGAGTGCTGCCACTGAAATCCCCATCACAGCTCCTCCCTTAAAAGCAATGGTCAACGCTGCGGGAGTTCCACCCTGAATGGCACCTTGGGTCGACCGGACAGCAGAACGTGTCGAGGCTTTGAGTCCTATAAAACCGGCGAGCATAGAACAGGTGGCTCCTGTGAAAAAGGCAAGGCCTGTGTAGATGGAAAAGAGTTTCCATAGTATCGCGAAAATGATGACTACGAAAATTGAAATGTAAGTGTATTCTCTTCTTAAAAAAACCATAGCACCTGAATGGACCGCTTCTGCGATTGCATTCATAATTTCGGTTCCTCTAGGATATCTTTTGACCAAAAAATAGAGGAGAAGCGCAAAAAGGATCCCTAAAAAGCCTAGAATAAAGGAAAAAGGAATTAAATTAAGCAATGTCATATGCAGATGCTTTCCCAAAAATTTAAAACGATGTATAGCATAAAACAAATCAAATTGCAATGATTCTGGGGGAACTCCCTGGTAGCCAAGATTATCCACCGGAAGAGCGTGCTCAGCTGTATTGGTGGAAATCTGCGCGTGTAATCCGGTTAATAAAGGGTCTTCCTTCAGGGAACGTTCCCAGTCGCAGTTGACGCAGATATCTTATTCACTTATATTGTTTAATAAAACCTAAGATTGTTCTTAAAATACGGAAAAATCGAGGATGGAAAAAGAAGGCAAAATTTGGGCAATTGGTGGCGGTAAAGGTGGCACGGGAAAGACTTTTATCACCAGTGCCATGGGTACCTATCTAGCTAGAAAAGGAAAGAGCGTTGTCTTAATAGACATTGATATCGGGGGGGCAAACCTCCATTCATTTCTCGGTATCAGTAGACCAAAAAAATCGCTGACAGACTTTTTTGAGACTGGGGCTTCTCTCAATAAACTTACAGTGAAGACCGGCATAGACAATATGTCCTTGATAACTGGAGATATCCATTCGCTCGCGTCCGACAGCATAAAATTTACCCAAAAGCTCAAGTTATTCAGGCATATCATGAAATTAAATAAACATTACGTAATTATTGATCTGGGTGGCGGGAGTCATAACAATACTATCGATACTTTTCTTATGGCTGACAAGAGGATTGTTATTTTGGAGCCAGAAATAACATCAGTGGAGAATATGTATCATTTTATAAAAAATGCTTTATTCAGGAAACTAAGAATGTCACTTAGAGAATATGGTTTTAAGGAAATTGTTGAACAAATGTGGGAAAGAAGGGAAGAATATAATATAAAAAGCCTGAGAGAGCTTATGGATTGTATCAGGGATAGCTTTTCATATGTGGGGGATATAATTGATAAGGAGCTGTCCGACTTCAAGATTTACCTCATATTGAACAAGATAAGAAGCAGTGATGATATATTAATAGGTTCCTCCATGAAGAGTATTATCATGAAATATTTAGGAGTAGATACAAAATTTGTGGGCTTTATAGAATATGATGATTCTGTTTGGAGATCGATCCGCGAAAGAAGGCCTTTTATGCTTAATTATTCGTCATCACGCATCGCAAAAGAAATAGAGGTTTTTACAGAGAATCTGCTCCAGGGAAAAGAGATAAAATTATCGAGAAATTGATTATGTCTAGAAAGAGCCTGAAAAGATATTTCGAAATTCTTGAACTTGACTCAGATGCATCGCTTTCTGAGATAAAAAATGCATACTTCCGTCTAAAAAGGTTATATTCCACTGACTCTATCGTGATAACTCCAATCGCAGATGAATTCTCAAAGAAGAGGAGGCTGGCGGTATTACAGCAAATTGAAGAAGCATACACAAAACTAAACGAAGTGTTGAAAGATGAGCATCAAAAATCAACAAATTTCGGAAAGCCTGGTATGGCTTCTGAAAATGGTGCTGAAGGAGAAGAGGTAGATAGCGTTTCGTTCAGTGGAGATGTTTTGAGACAGATAAGGGAAAAAAGGGGAATACAATTGTA
>CAYUXD010000219.1:0-4647 GCA_964448655.1 uncultured Eubacteriales bacterium | reverse complement strand
AAAAAGACTTATGAAGTCACAGACGGTTGGTACTCTTCCTATTCACCTTCCTTCAGTTCGGATGGAAAGTATCTCTTTTTTGTATCAGACAGAGACTTCAGTCCTATCTACAGCCGAACAGAATGGAATCATGCCTATTTATCTATGGCCAGAGTCTACCTGACTACTCTTTCCAAAGACGTGAAGTCTCCTTTCGAGCCAAAGAGCGACGAGGTGGCTGTCAAGAAAGAGAGCGAGAAAAATCGAACAGCTGAAAAAGGAGCAGAAAAAGACAGAAAAAAAGCAGATGAAGAAAAAATGCAAGCCCAGAAAAAAGGAACAAGGATAGAAGTTGATCCTGCCGGATTAAAAGACCGCCTCATCGGTTTACCGATCGGAGTTGCTGATTACCGGCACATAACTTCTGTTGGAGAAAAAATTTACTACATGATGAGAAGTGACCAGGACAGGAAGTCCTCTTTGAAAATGTATGATCTGAAAGAGCAGAAAGAGACAGACCTTGGAAAAATAAACGGCTATGAAATCTCTCACGACCAGAAGAAGATGTTGGTCTCTCAAGAGAAATCCTATGCGATCATAGACCTGCCCAAAGCTGCGCTAAAAATAACTGATAAGCTTGATCTATCCAGCCTGGAGACCAGAGTGGACCTCAGGCAGGAGTGGAACCAGATTTTCAACGAGTGCTGGCGTCAGATGAAATACTTCTTCTATGCACCGAATATGCACGGAGTGGATTGGGAGGCGATGAAAGCACGCTACAAGCCCTTAGCCGAGGCTGTAAGCCATCGCGCAGATTTAACTTATGTCATTGGAGAGATGATAGGTGAATTGAATGTAGGTCACACCTATGTTGGTGGCGGCGATATAATCCCTCTAAAAAGAGTTCCTGTAGGGATGCTTGGCGCCCAGTTTAAGCGCGACTCAAATTCTCGCTATTATGAAATCACGAAAATCCTGAAAGGGGAGAACTGGAATAAATCCTTGCAATCTCCCCTTACTGAGGTCGGCATCAACGTCAAAGAGGGAGATTTTCTTATTTCCATCAACGGAAAACCGACAAACAAGATGGCTGACATGTATGAAGCTCTGCTCAACACTTCAGAAAAGCAGGTGACACTTCGGGTGAACTCGAAGCCTGAAGAAAGAGGAAGCCGAGAAGTAGTCGTTATCCCTATTAAGGATGAGCTGTCGCTCTATTATTACAATTGGGTCCAGAGCAACGTGGAAAAGGTTGAAAAAGCAACAAAAGGGAAAGTCGGCTATATTCATATCCCTGACATGGGGCGTCAAGGATTGAACGAATTTGTTAAAAATTTTTATCCTCAACTAAGTAAGAAAGCTCTCATCATCGATGTGCGCGGCAATGGCGGCGGAAATGTTTCGCCGATGATTATTGAACGATTAAGAAGGGAAATAGCGATGGTGGATATGTCCCGCGATACAATCCCTCGACCTGATCCTGAAGCCATTATGATGGGGCCTAAAGTCTGTTTAATCGATGAATTTTCAGCCTCAGATGGCGATCTTTTCCCTTATCGTTTCAAAAAGCATAAGCTCGGTAAGTTGATCGGAAAGCGTACTTGGGGTGGTGTTGTTGGGATACGTGGTTCTTTGCCGCTGGCTGACGGCGGTTATCTGATGAGGCCCGAGTTTGCTCCTTACAGTGTTGATGGAAAAGAGTGGATCATTGAGGGAACAGGTGTTGAACCAGATATTTATGTGGATAACGACCCACCAAAAGAATATGCAGGAGAGGATGAACAACTGAATAAAGCCATTGAAGTTATTCTTGAAGAGTTGAAAACCAAAGAAAAAGAATTGCCTCCGATTCCTCCCTATAAGAAGAAAGATAAATAGGTTAATGCGGGGTCAGACTTGCAAAACTTGAGTTTTTTCTTCTTTTTTAAGGGCTTTTTTGAAGACTTAACATATTATCTTATTCTGTTGTAAAAATTCAAGTTTTGCAAGTCTGACCCCAGAGGATGAAGTTTTGCCGGAAAAGGTAAAGGTGAGCTGCCCTAACTGTGGAGCCACGAACAACTATCCTCTAGGTTTTAGTGGGAAAACGGTTGTCTGCGGCCGTTGCAAACATCCTCTTCCGGAGCCAGGGAGTGTCCTTGAGCTTTCTGCAGGTCAGGCTTCCGGCTTTTTCCAGAATTCTAAGCTCCCTATTCTTGTAGATTTTTTCTCGCAGACATGTGCGCCCTGCCATATGATGCATCCTGTGGTGAAGGGCTTTGCCAAGAGAAGGGCGGGAGAAATCATGGTGGTTAGGATTAATGTGGATCTGTACCCTCAGGTGGCGGCTGAATTCAGGGTACAAGGTGTTCCGACATTTGTTATTCTTCATAAAGGTTACGAGAGGGGTAGAACAAGTGGCGCTCTTCCTGAGGCAGATTTTGCTCTATGGGTCGCTAGCAAAATCTGATGAAAAACTGACTGCTTAGGCACAGGTTTTGGGAGAAATCCTTTTATTTTCCTTTACATTTTGAATGTATTTTATTAATATCCGTAAAAAAATGAGCATAATCTTAAAAAATCTGTGAGATAAAAAGACAGAGATGAGCTTTTACGAGCTGATTCTTTCAAGAAGGTCGATACGTCAGTTCAAGCCTGAACCTGTTTCAAGGGAAATACTAGAAAGATTCGTCAACGCTGCAAGGTTAGCTCCATCAGCAGCTAATCTTCAACCTCTTGAGTTTATCGTTGTCGCTGAAGCCGAGCTCAGACAGCAGCTCTTTCCCTGTTTAAAATGGGCAGGTTATATTGACCCAGAGGGTAATCCCAAACCGGGGCATGAACCCGTCGCTTACATTGTCGTCCTTATAAATTTACAGGTGAGAGATAAAGGATATGAAAGGGACGCAGGAGCAGCTGTTGAAAACATGATCCTTAGTGCTTGGGAGGAAGGAATCGGGAGCTGTTGGCTTCTGTCCGTGGAAAGAAAAAATGTTCAGGAAATGCTAAAAATTCCGATGAATTATAAAATTGACTCTGTTTTGGCTTTAGGATATCCTGATGAGAAACCAATAGTGGAGGATATGGAGGGCTCCTTAAAATATTGGAAAGACAAGCAGGAATGTCTTCATGTCCCCAAGAGAAAATTAGAGGATATCATTCATTTTAATATTTTTTGACTGATTGCCCATGATAGCTACATCTTCCTTAAACAATGAGAATGAAATCATGTTATACATCCTCAGATTAAATAAAGGTGGACTTGATAAATCAAGCCCCTACAACAATACAGGTGGGCATGATGAATCAAGCCCTTACAGAATTGACTATTATCCCAGGGGGTATTAAGTAATAAAGAGGTAAAGAGGAGGATAAGAAATGCGTATTCTTGGCCTGGTTTTACTGATTGGTGGCTTTCTCGTAAGAATATTTACCCAGTCCGCATCCATGGATACCCTTGCTTGGGTTTTGATGGGTTTGGGAATTGTAGTTGTTATTATTTCCTATTTGACTAAGAAAAAATAAAAAAGAAAATAATAATAGATTACATCCTTACTGGCCGGCTACTGTCATTTCGCTAACTTTAATAGTAGGGCCGGAGAGGGGACTCCGGAAGTCAAGATCATTGCCGACCATTTCTATATTGTTCAAGATTTCTCCCAGATTCCCGGAGATGGTTGAGAAGTAGCTCGATTGCAGCAATCCGACGAATGGGTTTGCGCGGATCTGGTGTTCAGAGTGTGGTACGGAGAGGTTTTTGCCCTGATTAGGTATGCCGGAAGCCTAGCGGCTGAATTGAGCGGCGCCAAACAGCCTTTTGGTTTGACGCCGGGTGCAATGACCTGTTAGCTGGCTTATAATTTAGCATCTAGAACTCTTTTCAGAAGAATATCTTCAATATTTTGCCTAGAATCAAGAACAGCTAAAACATATACTTTGTCCTCTTGTACCCTATACATTAGTCTCCATGGAGCTACCATTAATTCACGATATTGATAAATTCCATTTTCTTGCAACTCAGGAATGATCCGACCACGTTTAGGCGAATGATGAAGATTTGCGGCCTTTTCCTTTAATTTATTTAGTACTTTTAACGCATTCGCAGAACTGTCGTTGGCTATATATTCAATTATTCTGGCAAGATCATTTTCTGCAATGCTGGCCCAAATAACTTCATATTTATTATTCACTTTTCTTCAATTTTTTCTTGAGATTTGCGAATACTTCTGCCTGGGGTATGGTTTTACCTTTTTTAATTTCCTCCTCGCTTTGAGCTATCAATTTAAGTAGCCCTAATGCATTTCTCATATTCTCATAGCTCTTGGGGTCTTGCAAAACTGCTTTAGGCTCACCGTTTTGAGTAATAATCACAGGTCTGTGCGTGTCGTTAATCTGTTTTAATAGATCAGCGGCTTTAGATTTAAGGTAAGTGATAGACTTTATATCTTCTGAAATATTCATGTCTCAACCTCCGGTCTTTTTATGATACCATATTTAGACCGAATATCAAGTTCTTTTTATCAAAATTTGACAGCTAACGTCTGAGTTTACCTGCCGCTATGGAGCGTATCGGAATAGCGGTCACGTGTAGCGCCTTGTTATACCGCGTCGAGCAGCGATAGATATATCTGCCTGCTCAGCTACGACGGCTTTCCGTTTTTACGTGGTGGAGCAGCACCGGACGCCCGA
>CAYUXD010000218.1:0-4649 GCA_964448655.1 uncultured Eubacteriales bacterium | reverse complement strand
TCTGGATTTGCCTCAATCGTGTTCCATTTTGAAAGCATCAAGGAAGATTTTGGGCTAATAAAATCAATTTCCGGAGACTGGCTGACGGCAATGATCACAGTATCAAAGGGGAGTTCGTGTTCGCTTCCTTCAATGGGAATGGGGCTGCGGCGTCCGCTGGAGTCCGGCTCACCCAATCTCATCTTTATACATTTGAGGGCAGTAATTTTTCCGGATTTACCTAAAACTTCCACAGGCGCAACCAGGTACTGGATTTTCACTCCCTCTTCCTCGGCTGCCTGAATTTCATATTCTTCGGCAGGCATCTCTTTACGGGTTCTGCGGTAAAGGATGATTACTTCTTTGGCGCCACAACGCAGTGCCGTTCGGGCGGCGTCGATGGCTGTGTTGCCCCCGCCGATTATGGCTACCTGTTCCCCGATTGGCTGCAGTTTCCCAAGATTAATGTTCCGGAGAAAGTCAACACCATGATAGACCCCTTTGAAATCCTCTTCTCCTGGTATCTTCATTTTGAGGCTTTTATGGGCTCCGGTGGCGATGTAAACAGCCTTGTATCCTTCTTCGAACAGGCCTTCTATGGAAAAATCCTTTCCAAGAGCCATCTCTGTCTTGATGGAGACGCCCATTTTTTTTATGAAGTCGATTTCAGTGTTGAGCAGATCCTTGGATAAGCGATACTCTGGGATCCCGACGGCGAGCATCCCTCCTGCAGCAGAAAGCTTTTCGTATATCACGGGATTATACCCTTTTAGGGCAAGATCATGGGCGCAGCTCAGACCCGACGGTCCGGAACCGATGATGGCAATTTTTCCCTTCCTTTTCTTTTCAACCTGGGGAGCCTGAGGACCGCCGTGGTTTATTTCCCAATCGATGACAAAACGTTTGAGGTTCTTGATGGCTACAGGTTCGTCGACAAATTGACGATTGCACTCCGCCTCACAGGGATGGTAACAGATCCGGCCGCAGACAAGAGGAAGAGGATTTTGCTGACGGATTACCCTTGCTGCCTTCTCGAATTTTCGCTGAGCAATCAGGGCTATATATCCTGCCGCTTCTTGGCCTATAGGGCAAGTTTCCCGGCAAGGAGGACGGTCTTCCTTGTCGATAACATATGTGTTGGGAATTGCTTGGGGGAAAGTTTTATAGATGGCCGACCTCAACGATTGATTTTCCTCAAAGGGATTGGGAACTTTCACCGGGCAAACTTCTATGCAATCGCCGCAGGATTTACATTGATCAGTCACATAACGCGCTTTCTTTCTGACTTTTACCGTGAAATTGCCCACGGATCCATCCACTTCTTCGACCTCACTGAAGCTGAGGAGTTCGATATTCTCATGCTGAACCACCTGGACCATCTTAGGAGTGAGGATACAAGCGGAGCAATCCAGAGTGGGAAAGGTCTTATCGAGTTTCGCCATCTTACCGCCGATCGTAGAGTCCTTCTCAACGAGATAGACTTTGTTGCCCGATTCTGCAATTTCTAAGGCGGCCTGGATGCCAGCTATTCCCCCGCCGACGATAAGAGTGTTAGGGTCGATTTGAACCCGGACTGTCTCCAGGGGTTCTTGATGGACAACACGGCGCACAGCAGCGTTGACCAGAGCAATAGCTTTTTCTGTGGCATATTGGCGGTCTTTGTGAACCCAAGAGCACTGTTCTCTTATGTTTACCATCTGGAAGAGGTATCTGTTGAGGTTAGCTTTTTCACAGGCCTTTCGGAAAGTCGTTTCGTGCATCAATGGCGAACAGGAGGCAACCACGACTCTGTTGAGTCCTTTTTCCAATATGTCTTTAATGACGATGTCCTGACCCGGTTCAGAGCACATAAATTTATAATCCCGAGCCACGGTGACACAGGGAGCCTCAGCCGCGGAATCTCTTACTTTTTCCACATCAACGGTTCCTTCTATGTTTGTTCCACAATGGCACACATAAACACCAATTTTAATATCCTGATTCCTCATCTTACTTCCCCCTGTACATTTTCTTTGAGCCGGAATGGAATAATACTCCGTTGAATTCCCAGTTCTTTGGGCGTTCCACCCAAGGCGAGACCCAAAGCCTGTGTAAAAAATAAGACCGGAAGATGAAAATCGGTCTTATACTTTTTATTAATTTTATTCTGGTAGGCCTCCAGATTGATCTGACACAAAGGACAGGTCGTTAAAACGAGGTCAGCGTCGTTCTCGTAAGCAGCTTCTAAGATTTTTTTATTGAGTTCTAAGGCAACCTCCGGATAAGTCGTCATCAGCATGCCACCACAACAACGGACCTTCATCGGGAAGTCAACGTTTTCTGCTCCTAAAGCCGCAAAGAGATTATCCATCATTTGAGGGTTCTCTTTATCATCTAAACCTCGATCAGGTCGGACAATCTGGCATCCATAATATGGGGCTATTTTGACGCCACCCAGGGAATTTTTGGCCTTTGAAACTATGGAATCTATGCCAACATCATTGACTAAAACTTCCAGAGGGTGGCGCACTTTGAGATTGAGATTGTACCGCAGATTATCTTTTTTTAAGGCCTGATCAACCTTGGCCTTCATGATGAAATTATTTTTGAGAATGTGATTTGTTTTGTACAAAATTGTGTAGCAGGAGCTGCAAGGGGCAAGGATATCATGGCCGTATTTTTCTGCCAAAGCCAGATTTCGAGCTGAGCAGACTAGAGAAGTGGTTTCCTTGGTAGACATGTAATAAGTTGCTCCACAGCAGTTCCAGTCTTCAAGGTCCACGAGCTTTTGTCCCAGAGTCCTGAATACAAAACGAAGAGATTCATCATAGCCTTTACCTGAAGCTTCAAGGCTGCAACCCGGGTAATATGTGTATTCCATTCTTACCTCCGATTCCATGAAAAAATGGGGAAAGAAATATCAAGCCTCTCGAACGGGAACAATCATCTCCATGATCTCTGCTTCTTGGAGGATTTGAGAAAAAGCCTTTGTTCCTTTGATTTTATTCGGAAGTAACCCGATACGTCCTTTTAAGAACAATTTAAGAAAGAGAGGAATCAATCCCATTAATTTAAAGGGATTTGTTCTGAGAAAATAGGCAAGAATGAGTCCAGGTTCATAGCTGCGACCGTATCGATTGGCAAGGAAGATGAAAGATTTGGAGAGGGAATAGACGGGAAACCTTTTTGGGAATATCTTTTGTTCGAGAGCCAGTCGTTTTAAAGCATAAAGAATATCTGTAAGTTGGACTCCTTGTGGGCATCTTACGGTACACGCATAGCAGGACGAACAGATCCAGATGGTCCGGCTGGAAAGGATGGATTCCATATCTTTAGCGCGAAAGAGTGCAATTATTTCTCGTGGTGTGATATCCATTGTGTAGCTTACAGGACATGAGCCCGTACAACATCCACACTGGATGCATTTTCTTAGGCTTTCTCCTCCGGGGATGTTCGCTACTTGCTGGAGAAATTTTGTCCTTAATTTGTCTTCTTTCATGACACTCATCTCTCTTTCTTTTTTTATTTTGTTAAATATTTTTTTCGTTTTTTACTGAGCCTCTCAGTTCTATGCGGATTAAAGATGAGAGTTTTTTTCTGTGCGTGATACTTATTACTCGAGGACACTTAGAATGCAATTGATGTGCCAATCTCTCAAAATGAAAGGGAAAAAATGGATAATTATTTATTTTGTTGAAAATAATTAAATTAAGAATGTCGAGGGCAGAAAGAAGGGCTATGCTTTTACATATATAACCTGGGCATTTCTGTGTGGAATTTCTCCTCAGTTAGTGAGAGATTCTTACACGGGCGGAATTCGATTTTCGAACTCACTCCCACGCTTTCTGTGGAATTCTCTCTCCAGCTCTCTTAGGTTTCCAGGTCAATTCTGCTCCATAAGAACTCTTTTGACCTGTGGATATTCGCGGTCAACGCCTTTTTGCAAAATCAAACCAAGAACCCAGCTCACGGTTGTTATCTTCCAGGTACATCTTAAAGTTGAGGGCTTCTTTTTCGTTCTGGCATGTTTCTTGCTCTTTTATCACTCCTGTTGCAACGGTTTGCGGCCAACATCATCCAGAGTGCACGGTTTTTTATTGTAGGGTAAAAAAACCTGAATGAAAGGATTGATACAATGTCAGGTTTACATAAAAGGAAAGAACAAATCAAAAAAATCCGAGGGGTCCAACTATGAGCAATGAAGCATTTAAACCGAAAATAGTTGGATTCTTGTGTACATGGTGCTCCTACACCGGTGCCGACCTGGCGGGAACGGCCCGAATGACCTACGCTCCCAACGTGAGGATCATCCGGGTCATGTGCAGCGGCCGCATCGATCCCCAATTTGTCATCAAGGCATTCCATGATGGAGCCGACGGCGTGCTGATTTCAGGTTGTCATCCTGGAGACTGCCATTACCAAGAAGGCAACTATAAAGCCTTGAGAAGGTACAGACTCCTGTCAAAGATGCTGGAGCAGTTTGGTATTGAGAAGGAAAGATTTCGGCTGGAATGGATTTCCGCAGCCGAAGGAGCAAAGTTCCAGGAAGTCGCAAACAAATTTACCGAACGGCTAAAACAGATGGGCCCTTTAAACTGGAATGATGGAGATAAGGTGAGCACGCAGAAGCCTAAGGTTGCCTTTTACTAGTGTGCATCCTGCGGAGGGTGCGAGGAAGCGGTCGTCGACCT
>CAYUXD010000217.1:0-4667 GCA_964448655.1 uncultured Eubacteriales bacterium | reverse complement strand
GCTTGATTTATGTAGGGGCTTGATTTATGTAGGGGCTTGATTCATCAAGCCCACAATTTTGATTATTTGTTTGGAATAGATTTATTAAAAAAATAAGAAGGAAAAAACGGCCTGTCCTGTTTTTCTCTCCATTATGGGCAAAATGCTTTATGGTATGAGAAGTTAATTTTACGGGTAAAGCAACTAAAGGACTAAAAAATACGTATATTATATCTAAAACGTAACTACAACCAAATAAATATGACAAGAGAGGAAGCCATGAGTTTAAAAGAAATCTTGGAGAAGATAGTAGAAGAGGGTGCTCGGATTTTGTTAAGCGATAGTAATAAAGATTGGGAAGCAAGCGTTCTTCTGAAAAACCTTTCAGAACCGATATTAAAAAGAAAGGCCTACCTCCAGCCAGGATTATATATTGCGGAGATTAATGATTCTGGTTATCTCGGTCAAGTGCTTTACAGGGTGAAGCAAAAGGCATAGAACCGAAAGAATAAATGCAGCAATTCTTACAACCCCAACAGATCTTGAAGCAAGTATCAAACCCATCCCCTTTTTATAATCTATTCTTTCCTAAAATTTCGCGATCTTTATTTGATAACGGTATGACTTAGCTATACTTTTGGCAAAAGCCATAAAAGGGGTGCTTTATGCTGAAAAACTATTTAAAAATCGCTTTGAGAAACATCAAAAGACAAAAAGGATATTCCTTTATCAACATTACCGGACTGGCACTTGGTATGGCCTGCTGCTTGTTTATCACTATTTGGGTACTGGATGAATTGAGCTATGACAAATTCCATGAGAACGCAGCAAATCTTTACAGGATCGAGGAGAATCAGGATTACTCCGGCCGGCAGTTCCATGTCAATGTTACTCCCTACCCCTTAGCGCCAGCACTCAAGGACGAAATCCCGGAAATCATCGATGCCTCCAGGTATGTCTGGGCTGGCGGGTTGTTATTTCGCTATGGAGATAAAGTATTTTTTGAAGACGACATAAGGGCAGTCGACCCGTCCTTTTTCCAGATGTTCACTTTTCCCCTATTGAAGGGAGATGAAAATGTTGCCTTAAACTCGCCTTACTCCTTAGTCCTCTCTGAGGATATTGCTGAGAAATATTTTGGCGAAGAAGATCCATTGGGACAAATGATCTCAATCAATAATCAGTACGATTTTACTGTTACCGGGATCATGAAAAATGTTCCCCATAATTCCTACCTGCAGTTCGACATCGTTATTCCGTATGAATTTTTAAAAAAGACCGGAAAAACCGACGAGGAATTTGGCAGTAATTCCATCCAGACTTTCGTCGAGCTTCAGGACAGCATCCCTGTCCAACAAGTTAATGAAAAGATCCTTGGCTTTATCCGCACCAGACTTCCTGAGAGCAATGCCGACCTGGTGCTGATGCCTTACACTCGGATTCATCTCCATTCGTATTTCGGTTGGGAGAAAGATGCAGGTGCTGTCCAGTATATATATATTTTCTCCTTAATTGCTCTGTTTGTCCTCCTCATAGCTTGTATCAATTTCATGAATCTCTCTACAGCCCGCTCGGCCAACCGGGCCAAAGAGGTAGGCTTAAGAAAGGTTGTCGGTGCCTTGAAACGACATATTATCCAGCAATTTTATGGCGAATCGGTTATATTTGCTTTCATTGCTCTGATTCTTGCGGTGTTCATTGTCACTCTTTTGCTCCCTGCCTTCAGTAGCTTAGCGGCCAAGGAACTCTCATGGGACGTGTCCGGTATAGGTTCGATTCTATTGGGATTGCTGGCTGTTACTCTTTTTACAGGTCTTGTTGCAGGAAGTTATCCAGCCCTGTTTTTATCCGCTTTTCAACCGGTAAAGGTCCTCAGAGGAAGCCTCAAATCCGGTGCCGGAAGTTCCAGGTTCAGAAAGGTTCTGGTTGTTGTTCAATTTTCGATTTCTATTCTGTTGATTATTGGAACGACTGTGGTCTACAAGCAGCTTAATTTTATGAAGAATAGAAGACTGGGATGGGATAAGGAGCATCTTATCTATATTTATCTAAGGGCGGATATAAAGAAATCGTATGAAGCCCTGAAGACGGAATTGGTCAAAGATTCCAGGATTTTGGGCGTTACCGGTGCATACCAGCTGCCTTCGTATAACTCAGGTAATGCCGGTGGAGCAGATTGGGATGGGAAAGATCCCGAACTGCAGCCCTTGATCGGAATTAACGCGGTTGATTTTGATTTTATAGAGACCTTAAAGATAGAAATGGCCGAAGGGAGGAGCTTTTCCAGGGAGTTTTCCTCCGATCTTTACAAGTCATTCATCGTCAACGAAGAGGTGGCGAAAATAATGGAAAAAGAATCTGTGATCGGAGAACGATTTTCTTTTGTAGGTGTCGAGGGCTCGATAATCGGAGTTATGAAAAATTTCCATTACCAGCCTGTCAGGAATAAGATAGAGCCTTTGGCTATTCATGTGTTTCCTGATTATATAAATTATATGCTCATCCGAATTCCGCCAGGTAGCATATCCGAGTCTTTGCAGTTTGTTGAAAATACCTGGAACCAGGTAATCCCCGACTATCCTTTAGAATACAGGTTTATGGACGAGGCCTTTGACAGGATGTACAGAACTGAAGATCGGATGGAAAACCTGTTGAAATATTTTGCGATTCTGGCTGTGTTTATTGCCTGTCTGGGTCTTTTCGGGTTGGCCTCTTTCACCGCTGAGCAACGAACCAAGGAGATCGGCGTTCGCAAAGTTCTTGGAGCCAGCGTTTCCCAGCTAACGTTGCTTCTTTGCAAGCAATTCCTTTTGCTGGTGCTGCTGGCAAGTGTTATCGCCTGCCCGGTGGCCTATCTCGTGATGAAAAACTGGCTTCAGAATTATGCCTACCAGACCGGCCTGGGATTGTTCATTTTTGCAGCGGCCATGGCGGCGGCATTGGTTGTTGCGATAATATCCGTGAGTTTCCAGGCTATCAAAGCGGCCATTTCCAATCCGGTGGATTCTCTACGCTATGAATAAAAAAGGTGTTCACTTCTGAACACCGCTTGTAACGCCAGCGAACATTTTTACCATGGATATCTTATCCTGTTCCCTGTTGGTCTCCTGTATTCAATAATGGCATATTTTTTGCTCTGGTGTAGGTGTGCGAGGTTTTATGAACAGTGATCTATTCTGAGGTTTCGATAACTGATCTTATGCGCTCGGTCATGGTTCACAACTGGGAGGAGTGATGTTCAAAAATTACATAAAGATTGCCCTGAGGAGCTTAATAAAACAAAGAGCATACTCAATCATAACTATTTTTGGCCTGTCTATCGGAATTACCTGCTGCCTGCTCATAATGCTCTATGTGAAACAGGAACTCAGCTATGATAGCTTCTATCCCAATGCGGACAGAATTTACCGGGTTGGCCATAAAGTCATAAGGCCTCAAGGAATCTCCTATAGTGCCGCCTCTCCAACTCCGGTAGCACCGGCTCTTAAAGAAGAGTATCCAGAGATCGAATATATAACAAGGATATATTTTGATGCCGAGGTGTTGTTTGAGTATGGAGACAAGCGCATTTTCGAATATGATAATGTGATTTATGCAGACCCTGATTTTTTCAATGTCTTTCCTTTTCGGCTCCTCAAGGGCGACCCTTCCCGTTTGCTCGATAATCCCGACTCTATAGTCCTCACCGCTTCTGCTGCTCGAAAATATTTCGGAGATGATGAGCCCGTAGGCAAAGTTTTGCAAATCAACAATCAGGACAATTTCAAGGTTACAGGTGTTATAGAAGATGTTCCTGTGAACTCTCATTATCATTTTAATTTTGTTGTTTCTTTCCTGGCGAAAAATGAAAAGAACTTTGGCACCTGGCTGAACTTGTGGACCGGGTATACAACCTTATACACTTATGCTGTCTTGCCGGACAATCTTAATATTGAGGAATTCACCCGTAAAGTGGAGAACATTATTACTGAACACGCACCGAAACGAGCAGGCATAGAAAGAAAAATTTTTTTTCAGCCATTAAAAAGTATTTATCTGCATTCTCACCTTGAAAGTGAAATCGAAGCAAATAATTTTGTCTCCAATTTGATTATTTTATCCACCATAGCTTTCTTAATCCTGGTTATAGCCTGCATAAATTACATGAATCTGGCTACAGCCCAATCAGCAAAGCGAGCCAAAGAAGTGGGAATGCGAAAGGTTCTGGGAGCCGAACGATTTCAGCTGGCAAAACAATTTATGGGAGAATCTGTTCTTTTAACTGTTTTGGCTATGTTTGTATCACTAATCTTTATGGAGGTGTTTCTCCCTGCATTTTCTTCCCTGGTTGGCAAGCCTATTGACCTTATTTATAAGGAAAATCTATTATTCTTATGCGGGTTTTTTTCGATTGCTATCTTTGTCGGGATCATTTCCAGTATTTATCCGGCAGTGTTCTTGTCCAGACATCAGCCCATAAAGACATTAAAAGGTTTATCAGATTCTATCAAAAGCTCAATAGCTCAGCTATTTTTTAAAAAGACTCTGGTCGTTATCCAATTCTCTGTTTCCATTCTCTTAATCGTATGCACAATTATCATCAATCACCAGTTGCACTATATGAGAAATGCTAATTTGGGATTTGTAAAGAAGCATACAATTGTAGTCCCTATTCATAGTAAATCGGGGCGGAGACAATATGAAGCAGC
>CAYUXD010000216.1:0-4673 GCA_964448655.1 uncultured Eubacteriales bacterium | reverse complement strand
CCACTTTTCTATTTAATGTTGGGCATTCCCACAAAAAACTCATTTTGAACCTGAAACCACGGCCAGCCTTTGACCATCAGCCAGATTTTGATACCCGAATGTTACCACATACTCTCCTTCCTGAAGTCCGGAGAAGACCTCGGCTCGGTCGATATAACTATTCCCGGTCCTTATTGATCTTCGTCTGGCAATCCAGTCCCCCTTTATCCGTTCTGCCACAAAAACGAATTGTTCTTGCCCGGTCTCCTGGACGATGTTCAGCGGAACTATCAAGGCCCCATCGTTTGTGTAATCATTGATCGTCAAGACCGAGAGCATATTCGGTTTGATTCCAACTTCGGATTTGGGTATTTTCATTTCAATCTGGAAAGTGCGGTTTTGAGGATCAATTACCTGGGAGACAGCATCGACGCGAAGGTCGAACTCTCTCCCGGTGGCAGGTATTTTCACATGAACGAGGTCATTTTTTTTGAGGCGCAAAATGTATACCTCCGAAAGATCGACTTTTATTTTAAGATTGGAAAGCTGCACTACCCTAATAGCACCCAATCCTGCAACCGCCATCTCGCCTTCTTTGATCAGGACCTCATCTACCGTTCCGGACAAGGGCGCAAAAATTTTGGTCATTTTGTATTGTTCTTTTAAAGTCGCCAGTCTTTTTTCCAGGCCTTCTTTGTTGTTCTTGGCCTGGAGGAACTCAATCTCACTGCCAATATTCTTATCCCACAACCTCTGCTGTCTTTCAAAAATCGTCTCTGCCAGCTTTAATCCATTCTCTACCTCAGCTATACTGCTTTCCAGGATAGATCCGTCCAGTTCTGCCAGAAGCTGACCCTTGGTAACTTTATTGCCGGCATTGACATGTATCTTTTCAACAATTCCAGAAGACTGGGGCGCGATCAGAACGTTGTTGTCCGACTCAACTGTGCCCTGTACCTGGATAAAATGTTGAAAGAGCCCCTTTTCTACTTGTGAAATTTTTACATTCATCAGCTTTTCTTGCTTTACGCCAGGCCTGGCTTTTTGCGCAATCTCCTGTTTCAACCTCTCTATTTTTTGCGTCAAGGCATCCCTCTGCCTTTCCAATCGCTCCAGCTGCGCCTCTTCACCCCGGGGACCACAGGCGACAAGAATTAATCCCATTCCTAATAGAGCCAAGTATTTTCTGTATTTCATGATAATTCACCCTTTGTTTGAATAGCCTGATAATCATTATTAAGCCTGTCCAGTTTATTCTTTGTTGTCAGGAGTCCGGACATGGCTTGAATGAATTCGAACTGAGCCATCAGATATTTATCATGCGCCTGGGTTAAATCCATGCTGGATGCTACTCCTTCGTTGTATTTGATCAAAGTAACGTCGTAAACCCTTTGGGCTAGTCCCATATTTTCTTTCGTATTCAAATAATTCTCATAGGCTGAATCCAGGGCCGATTTGACACTTGCCGCTTCCACGGTCAAACCCTGAGATGCCTGAATCCTCGCAGTCCGGGCCTGTTTCAGGGCGATGGAAGCCTGAGCGACTTTAGCTCTCTGGAAACCGCTTGTGAATAACGGAATATTGATATTAACACCCAGAACTTGAGTACGGAACCAACGTTCTTCGAAGTTTAAAAAATTGAATACATCACGGTAAGCATTCCACTCATAGGAGTAAAAGGCCGATACAGTAGGGAAATATTTGGCTCTCTCGTTCTTCAAAGCCATTTCTGAAAACTTCTCCTGTGTTTCAAGCAGTTTATATTCGATATTCTGTTCGAGATCAAATTCGGTGTTTGCCGCTTTTGAGATGTCTATCTGTTGAAGAACGTCTTCCAGTTTGTCTGTAAGGGCAATCTGGACGCTCAAATCCAATCCCATCTGAAACTTTAAAAGCTTGTAGGCAACCTCCTTCTGTCTGACGACCGCCTGCAGACTGTTCTTTAATTTTGTCACTGATATCTGGACAAGATCGGCATCTGTTTCAGCGACAAAACCTTCCTTGTATCTTTCTCTTATCTCATAATGGGTTTTCTCCAGATTGGCAAGATTCGAACTCAGGATCCTTTCACTCTCTTCGGATACGAGGATTAAATAATAGGTGTTGGTGACCGTCTCCAGGATATCCAATTGTGTCCTCGCATGATTCTGGTCTGCCAGTTGACGGAAGGTTTTTGACGTCTTGAGGCCAACCAAATAACTCCCGCTGAATACGAGCTGGCTTAAGGTAAAGCCAGCACTGGCATTGTGTCTTGTGCCAAACTGGACGGGGATTTTTTCTTCAGGTTTCCCCTCGAAGATATTCGGGATCACCATAGTCGCCAGCTCAATATTGTTCATGTAGTCGATCGTAGAACTAATCCGGGGAAATCCTGAAGAGACCGTCTCCTGCACCTTCTTCTTAGCAGCCAGGATATCCATCTGGGATCTCCTGATGTCATAACTGTGTTCAACAGCAAACTCTTGGGCAGAGCGAAGGCTGAATCCTTCCGCTTCAGCACTCTGGGCATGGATGGGGTTGGAGAAGACACAAACCGTCATTACCCACATGACTGTGACCAATGGACGGTACAGCCTTTTTTGATTAAACTTCTTTTGATTAAACTTCGATGTCATTCGTTTTGGCATAATTTTTTCCTTTTGTATATCTGAGTGATTGTTAGGAAACCGGTTCTACTGATGACAATTTGTACTCTTTTCGACCTTTGATTCGATTTCCAATAAAACCTTAGCTGTCAGTATTAAGCTCAATAAACGGATGATGGTAGGAGAGGGAGGCTCAGCGGCCCAAATCCAATCATAATTTAGAAACTTAACATTTATAAATTACTGCATATGAGCGCTATTCTCTGCCTGCCCAACCATTGCTTCGGCATTGAACTTCTTCACAGCAGTCATACGTTTGCACTAAGCCTGAACCTTATAAAGGACTGTTTAATATACCATTTATTACTGTAAAAGCAAAGTCCTTTATCATGTTTAACAGCAGTAATTTCGGTAAAAAACGGGAAAAAATGGGGCCAAAAAAATGGAAAAAATGGGGCCAGGCCCCATTCTCTTTTCAGGCTCCTTTTTCTGTTGTTCTGTCTACAAGTTGAGAGTGTCCTCTTTCTTGTAAAATGGGGCCTGGCCCCATTTTTTGGCCTCATTTTTTGTTCGAGGAAAATTCTCGCAAATTTGCTTTATATTCGATAGAATATCTAGAGAAAACGGCAGATTTATAATGAATCTGGAGAGGGACAGTAACAGTCGCAACAATATAACTGAAGATATTTCCACTCAATCAAGGCTTTTTTTTGTCCTGTGTTCCTGTCTGCTGTTTTTTCTTCTTATCTCCACTATGCCCGGTCAAACAGGGGGAAAGATGCAAAAATCCAAACCTACACTTCCCAAGACTGTCGGAGCCTGGACAAGGCCCGATTCACACCAACTCGTCACTGCCAAAAATATATTTGATTACATGGACGGTGCTGGGGAACTATATATCGGCTATTGCTTTGACCACCTAGAATCCTACGAATACAAGGCTCAAAACCAAAATAACATCCTGGTTGAACTGTATTTCATGAAAACATCTGACGATGCTTTTGGCCTGCTTTCCCTGGATTGGGAAGGTGAACCCGTGGAGTTGACGGGCGAACCTGCGGATTCGAACAAATCATTGCTGGCAAAGGCAACACCTGAAAGCTCCTCCTGGCCCAGGGCACTCTACGGCCAGGGATTGTTGCGGCTCTGGTCGGATACTATCTACGCCAGGATTATGGCTTCCCAGGAAACGCCAGAATCAAAGGGGGCTGTTCTGGCGCTCGGTCGCTCCGTTGTCAAAGACCGCGGAAATCCTCCAGGACCAAGCCTACTGAAAAAACTCCCGGACTCTTTTCCTGCGGACTGGATGCTAGGCAAGGACAGGACAAGTTACTTCCGTTCTCATCTGGTCCTGAATTCCATTTATTATCTTGGCCAGGAAAACATGCTTGACCTGGATCTTAACTCAGAGGCAGTCACATCTCAACCCCACTCACCAGGAAGTGGTGGATGCTGTTAAAAGTTCGCTCATCAACGCTGGAATTCCGGAAAATAAAATTCTGAATGCTCAGGGAGGACCTGATAAACCTAAAGCCTGCACGGCCCTGATTGCGCTCCCTGCTCTCAAAGCCCACTGGCTGACAGGAATCGGGACGGTCATGAAAATCTATATTCGCTACTCAGGAAGGCCCAGCAGCTACCATGATGAAAATAACTCCAAACTAGGAGAGACATGGAGCCTGCCGTTTGTCAAGGGAAAGACCCGTCTTGTGCTCGTCGATGCGCTTCATCCCCTCTGTGATAAAGGGCCCCAGGTGAATCCTCGATACAAATGGGCTTATAATGGCTTGATCGCGGGAACAGACCCTGTGGCTGTAGATACAGTCTGCCTGCGCATCATCACGGAAAAAAGGAAGGAAATAAGAGGAGAGCCCTGGCCTCTCAGCCCTCCCCCGCTCTGTGTAGAGGCGGCAGATAAGGTCTATGGATTGGGAACAAGCAGTTGGGACAATATCAAGGTTGAGCTTTCCGGCATGAAGGAAGGCCTGCTCTTAGGTTAAATCTTATCTTTTTTACATTTGTCACCCATAGAGGACAGGGAAAAGCCCTCTAATTTAGAAATTACTCTGAAATTTTATTGGCACATTTATTGCAAAGAAATTGTCCAGA
>CAYUXD010000215.1:0-4698 GCA_964448655.1 uncultured Eubacteriales bacterium | reverse complement strand
AAGCAAACTCCCGCAACCGCTAATTTCTCATCTTATTTTTGCAGGCATCTTATTTATTGTAGGGGCTTAATTTATCTGTAGGGGCTTGATTTATCTGTAGGGGCTTGATTTATCAAGCCCACATTTTTGATCCTATAAATAAAACGGTGGATTTGATTAATCAAACCCATGTTTTTTATTTAGAGATTTGATTTATTTGTAGGGGCTTGATTCATCAAGCCCCCCTTTAAAATTTTGGAAAGATTGATTTATCAAATCCAATCTGTAAAATCGGGCAATCTAATTCACCTTGTGGAGAAAAAGGGAATTGTCTTTCTTGTAGGGGCTTGATTCATCAAGCCCACCTTTAACAAATCATTGCGAAAAAGTATGAGAATGAATAGAATAGGAAGTCACAATTTCTCAGGTTTAGATTTCAATATTCAATATAAGAGGTAAATTATGATCAGAAATGAAGCCTCTAACCACCTGAAATTATTATTTATTGTCTTAATCATTCTATTCTTCGGGACTTTGCTTTTTGCCCAGGAAGAAGGGAAACCTCTTGTTTTGCAGGAGATGAGCTGGACAGATGTCAGGGATTATTTGAAAACAAGTGACATGGTTATTATTCCTCTTGGTTCTACTGAACAGCATGGCCCCCATATGCCCTTAGGAACGGATTATTATGAGGCGACGGGTATGTCAAAATTAATCTCCGCCCGCACAGGAGTAGTAGTGGCGCCGGTTCTTTTAGCCGGGTACAGCGAGTATCATTCTGGGTTTCCTGGAACTTTGAGTCTGAAACCTGAAACTATGGAGCAGGTCCTTTTCGAGACCGCAGAGATGCTGATGAAGTATGGATTCCGCCGATTCATGTTCTTCAACTATCATGGAGGAAATCGTATCGTCGAAAGCAAAGTCATTCATAGAATCAATCACACAACTGAAGCCATAGCCGTTGCAATCGGCCATGGCAGTCCTATCCAGAAAGGGAGATACCAAGAGAAAGACGAGGTTGGTGATGACCACGCAGGGATTGGCGAGACGTCCCTCATGCTCTACCTCAAGCCCGAACTTGTAAAGATGGATAGAGCTGAAAAACCAAAGGCGACTTATAACAAAAAATTGGAAGAGCTCTGGATACTTTCTCAACAATATCCGGACTTGCTGATGGTCTTCAATTCTTTAAGGGGAGTCCCTGTTGAAACGAAAAAAGGGGGAGCGAGTCATGAACTATACAGCAATGGAATCTGGTCTTTCAGCGATCCTAAAAAGGCAACAAAGGAGCGGGGAGAAAAGCAAGTCAAAGGGATGGTGGATTATGCTGTTAAGTTCATCGAAGCCTGGCAGAAGGTAAAAAAATAAGCATGGCAGAAAAAAAGAGTACAGAGTTCCAGATGGACGCTAAGTTCTAAAAGGGTTTGAATATGAGCGTCTTTGTATAAAAAAAGATAGTAAAGAATGAAAAAATTTACCTTTTTTATTCCTATTATAGCAGTCATCTTTCTCGTTTTTTCTTGCAAGAAAGCCCAGAAAGAAAAGGAGATGAAATTACCTGAGCTGGGAAAAAATACGAGCCTTCAAGCTGAATACATATCTTATGAAAACATCATAAAGGGGATAGCACCTCCTGATTATCTTAGCCGTACAGGGGCAGAATATAAACCAAGTAACAATGAGGATCCTGCTATTCCTGCTCAGTGCTGGATTGAAACCAGCTATGGAACCCAGAATGCCTGTAAATATTGTCATACGAATTTCTTGGCCGATATTCAACACGGAAATTCCTTTCCCATCGCTGAAGACCAGATTCTCTACAGTTTCCCTTCGCCGAATTTGAATAAAGTGAACTGGAGAAATGTGATCTATCCGCAGGATATCATCCAGCGTTTAAAGGATGAGAATATTAGCATTCCTGAAGCAGACGATCCTGAAAACCTTGAGTATGTTCGGAGGGATAATTGGAGGGCTGCTTACGAAAAAGCCAGATCATCTGGTGATGACACTTGGAACAACCTGTCAAATGAAGGATCTGATTTTCAGCTTTTTCCTGCCTTAAATCCAGATGATCTTTTTCCTTTTTCAGACAAAAATCCCAGCCAAGGTGGTCTTCATGGATACATAGATAAAGAAGGTTTTGTCAGAAATAGCAAGAATGAATACAAAGGATGGCGCGCGGTGAATTTCTTTCCCTATGCGATTTTCACACCCCTCACTGGATCAGTAAGCGGCATATACATCAGATTGCCTGAAAAGTTTATGACTCAGAATGACGAATTGGATATAGAGATTTACAAGAAAAACCTGAGACTTCTTGAAAGAAATATCAAGGATGAGAAGATTGATTCTCAGTTTTATTATGGCGATGCCCATGATGTTCTAGTAAAAAAGGGCTTCTATCCTGTTGGGACCGAATTTGCTCATCCTTTGCACTACGTAGATTTGAACGCTGACGGAGAGGCAGGAATTGATTTAGATGGTCTCAAAAAGAATGAAAATTATGATTATGAATTCCCTGGGACCCGCTCAAAAAGAGTGAAAGAAATTAGGTACATGTACAAATGGAAAGAGGTGAGCCTGGCTGATATCGGACAAAAAGAGACTGAAGAAAAGATTCCCGGAGTAATCGGCAAGGAATGGAAGGGCTGGATAGATAATGATGCTGGCTGGATAATAGCAGCCTATATTGAGGATAGAAAGGGGGAGCTCAGGACCCAGACTACTGAAGAGATTCTCCAGTGCAAAGGATGCCATTCGTCTGTGGGGAATACGATAGACGCTGTCTGGTCATTCCAGAGAAAACTTCCAGGAGAACTGGGATGGCAGGAGATGAACTATGGGCGGTATAAAAAATCTGAACCAGAGAAGACGCGTCTTCAGGATTATTTCAACATAAACACAAAAATGGGCGAGTTGGAATATTTCTACTACACAGTCATCGGGGCAGACCTGTTTGGTGTGATGCCCGTAGAAATCGAAACCGAGCTTAGAGAATATACTGAAAGAAATAAACTAAAAAATGTACTCAACTTGAAATATGATTTAAAGGATATTTTTGATGATGAAAAACTGAAAATGACTGAAAAGGAAAGAAGAAAGGAAATCCTTTATGAACGGAGCAGGATCATAAGGCACTATGCCTCATCCATGTCTTATCTCTATCGAGATGGCCGGACAGGTTACGATTATATAAAAGGAAAGATATTCTATCCATTCCCGAGCACCATGCTGGCAAATATTGCTGATTACCGCAGAATTGTTCTCGATCAAAGTTTCAATCTGGGAAAGAATGTTTTTGGGACTCAACCAGAAGCTATTCCCTTCACATTCTGCTCAGACGGAACTGTCCTCGATGGAGAGGGAAAAAAAATCCCTGTCGGTTCTGTCATTAACAGCCGCCCTTGGAATGAAGAAGGGGTTGGTATAACACCGACAGGAATTGTCAAGGTCAATAAAGACGGGCAGCCTGTGGATAAAGAAGGAAACTTTGTTGATATCAAGGCCAATCCTGAAAAGGCGGTTGGCCATGTCAGCAGCGGAGGAACATTCGAGACCCTTTATAATCCAATCATAAAGGGAGAACCTGTAAAAAGAAAGAAATAATCTTTGTTTAAAAAATAAGGAGGCATTATGAGAAAAATGAAGTCGATATTATTTGTTATGGTTTTATATGGTTTTGGTTTTTGGCTGACTTCCTGTGCTCCGAAGCAGGCTGAAGAAGCTTTAAAGGCTGAAGAAGCTTTAAAGGCTGAAGAAGCTTTAAAGGCTGAAGCCAGAGTGATTCACGACAGAGTCCTTACTGTTGATACTCATAGCGACACCCCTTCCCTTATGTTAAGGAAAGGATGGGATATCGGAGAGCGCCATGAGCCAGGTCAGAGAAGAAGCGGAAAAATCGATCTCCCCCGGATGGCTGAAGGAGGTTTGGATGCTGAATTTTTTGTGGTCTATATTGGGCAAGGGGAAAGAACTCCTGAAGGCTATGCCAGAGCAAGAGAAAGGGCCAATCTAATGTTAGACGCCATTCATAAGATGGGCGAGGATTATCCTCAACTCGTAGAGCTGGCGACCTCCCCTGAGGATGCTTATCGATTGGAAAAAGAGGGGAAACGAGCAGCATTTATCGGGATGGAAAATGGTTATCCCATCGGCAAAGATCTTCCTCTCGTAAAAGAATATTATGATAGAGGAATCCGTTACATTACCCTCTGTCACTCCAGCGATAATGATATCTGTGACTCCTCTACGGACGAGCGCAATCCAGAGGATAAGGGCTTAAGCGACTTCGGAAAAGAAGTTGTTGCCGAGTGCAATCGGTTGGGAATCATGGTGGATGTCTCTCATATTTCAGATAAGTCCTTTTTTGACGTGCTTGAGGTGACAAAAGCGCCGGTGATAGCCTCTCATTCCTCTGTGCGCAGCGTTTGTGACCATCCGAGAAATCTTTCTGATGAAATGCTCAAGGCCTTAGCTGCAAACAATGGTGTTATTCAAATTTGCTTTGTCTCAAGTTTTGTAAAGAAAGAAAAGCCGAATCCAGAAAGAGAAAAAGCTCTAGCAGAATTCAGGGAGAAATACGGTTCCTGGAGTGAGGTGAGAGACGAAAGTCTGCGAGAGAAAATGGAAGATGAATATATGGACATCTATGAGAAATTCCCGGATGAAAGGGCCACAGTCGAAGATCTTGTCGACCATATAGATTATGTCGTCAAGTTA
>CAYUXD010000214.1:0-4715 GCA_964448655.1 uncultured Eubacteriales bacterium | reverse complement strand
TTCATGCCGACGATGATGTTTTGACAGGAGTAGATTATCTGGTCAAGGAAGGTATCGCCGACCCGGAAAAACTGGGGACACTGGGATGGAGTGCCGGAGGACATATGACGAACTGGCTTGTCACCCAGACAGACAAGTTTAAAGCAGCCTCTTCTGGTGCGGGCGCATCTAACTGGATATCCATGTACGCCCAGAGCGATGTCCGCATATACCGCACCCCCTGGTTTTTAGGGAATCCCTGGCACAAGGATTCTCCTCTCCAAACTTTCCGCGAGCATTCCCCGATTTTTTATGTCCACCAGGCTAAAACGCCGACGCTTATCCTCTGCGGGGAGAACGACCCGAGAGTCCCGCTGCCCCAGAGTGTTGAAATGTACCGCGGTCTCAAAGCCAATGGGGTGCCCACAGAGCTTGTCATTTTCCCGCGTTCAGGACATGGGCCGAGGGAATTGAGGCACAGGCTCTTCAGGTGGAACAAAGAATTCCAGTGGCTGGAGAAATACATCATGGGCCGGGATTTTGAATTCGAAAAACCGCCCGCTGTCGAGGATAAAGATAAAAAGCAGTAAACGGGGATACATAAGGGAACGCTCCTTTATTATCTGCAGAAAGTATATTCTATAGATAGGACTTAAACAGAAGGTCGTTAAATAATTAATTTCACGACATTTTGTTCAATGAAAAAGGCAAGTTGCGACCTTCCAGATTACTTGTCTTACGAGAGGATTCATTTTTTCAAAAATTATTTCTTTTTTTCTTTACTCTCGGAGAGTTCTTTCATTAGTTCTACCTGTATTTGCTGAATCTCAAGCAGCGTTTGCCACTCTCTTTTGAGGAAGTGATCCAGTTTTTGGTGAAGATGACGGATTTCAAGCTCGGCCTTCAAATTCACACGGTAGTCATAATCGGACCTTAGTCTGTCTTTTGCATCTTGGCGATTCTGGCTCATCAGGATGACTGGCGCCTGGATAGCCGCGAGGCACGACAGAACGAGGTTCAGAAGGATGAAAGGGTATGGATCAAATACTCTCAAGATGATCACTACCGAATTTATAATAATCCACACCAACAGCGTTGCCATAAAACCAATAATAAACTTCCAGCTCCCAGCATATGTTGAAAGCTTGTCAGATAGCCTGTCTGCAAACTTTATACGTTGTTCATACTCAGCGTTTATATCCTTCGATACAGTTTCTTGTTCTTTTATGCTTTTGACAACCTCCTCTTCAATTGCTGAGAGCTCACCCTTCTCCTCTTCAAGCACTTTTTTTATAAATTCGATGCGGTATTTATTGAGATCCTCCGAACAAATGTACCCCGTCTTGGATAAGCCAGGATGTTCTTTTTGGATAATCGTCATGACAGGTTCATGTACCATCTCCAACGGAAACAACTCGCTCATTTTTTTTGGTAGTTTACACACCTCACATATAACCGTCTTTTTTTGGTTTTTTTTCATATAAATACCTCCAAAAGGATGAAGATAAAAAGATCCTCAGTTAATTCTTTCTATAAATTATGCCAAAATAAAAATTGAAATCAACAAAAATTGAGTCTGGCTTTCCCGGCCAAGCGCGCAAAGATCTCCTGAGCCCGCTTTTTATTTCCACCCACCAACATCCTCGAATGAGCTTATCACAGTCAAAAAGGCAGGGTCAACAGCGGCAAAATCAAGACTATATGCCAAAGTTATCCACACAATAAGCAATAAGCTGATTCAAGCTTAAGGGGAGTGAGTGCGGTAGTTATTTTATGGACAAAAAAGTGTGCTTTTTACGTCTAATTATTAGCCCCGTAAGTTGCTGTCAGGTGACTGAAAATGAGCCTACCTGCAGCGCTCCCAATCCGAGTCCATGTAGAATTGATCGAGCTCCTTCCAGAACTCCTGAATGTCGCAGGTCATGATGACCAGGTCCTGAAATTTACCGGTTTGGTCTTTTACATAGTCAGGGATAAGAACTTCTTCATGGAATCCCAGCTTCTTGCAAATAGTCCTGGCCGCAACCTGAGGTTTCATCATCTTGGCGACTACCTTCTCTACCTTTTTCTCCATCGCTAAAAAGTAGACTTCTCTCATAATGATCATCCCGACTCCTTTGCGCCTGAACTCCTCAGCAACAATTACTCTCAGCTCTCCCTGATGACTGCGCCATTCCTCGGTCGTTAGCTCGAGCGCCCCATCAGCGATAATGCTGTCTCCTTTGAGTGCTATGATGCGGAAGATGTCTCCAGCTTCAGCAAATTCGATCCTCTGCTTGACGATATTTCTGTTTGTAACATCAACCCTCAGGTACTTTAGGTCCTCTTCCGGGAGCGACCGGTAAAAGCTCATAAGCCTGTCAAGGTCTTCGACAGTAAGGTTTCTTATGGTTACCTTCGTCCCATCTTTTAAAGTTTCTGTCTTTTCCATGATGAATGTTTCCCTTACCTTATTTGCCCCTAGAATAATACTTAATCAGGGATGAGTCAACCGGATTCAATGCTTTATTCAGTATCGCATACAATATGGGCACTTATCCTTGTTCTTTGCGTGCATTCGAGGATAAGGGGGCGAAACAGAAACGTCGTGGAATAATTAATTTAACGACATTCTGTTTATAAGGCAGAAAAAAGGGCCTACTCCTTCTTAAAAGTGTCGTTACGGGCAAAGCGCAGCAATCTCATTGACATAGAGAAATTGGGGACTGTCTTCAATTTCTGCAGTGTCAAAACATTGAGACACAACCCGTTTATTGTTTACTTGACTATGTGCACAGATGTACATATAATATAAAAATGGAATTTGCTTCAATGAAAAAAGAATACGATTTTAGTAAAGGGAAAAGAGGCCCGGTGATTAAGACTCCTAAAGGAAAAACGCGTATCACTATCCGAATAGACAACGATATCCTCGACTGGTTCCGACAACAAGTGCACGCTGCAGGTGGTGGAAATTATCAGACACTCATCAATATGGCTCTAAGAGAATACATGAATTCAAGAAGGGAATCGCTTGAGGAAACTCTTCGGCATATTATTCGCGAAGAATTATCGGCATACGGCAAAAAGTCCAAGCGCTGATACATTATCTGTCTAAACAGGTCTCCACCCTCTCCGATCCGGAAAGCCATTCCAATACCAGGAATATCATAACGTGTATCGGGGTGCTCGGAGCCTCTCCTTCAAATGCTTTCATGAAACGGCTTATGTAATTGTTTGATTACCGGGTCAAAGAATCCTAAAGTCACATCCCACAGCCACATCCTAAAGCAGCTTAACTAATACGGCCGATTATTTTATCTAATTTTATTCTCGTAGTTGCTGTGCTGCCACATCCGGAATACTTTTCCTGTGTCATCCCTTTCAAACACCACTTCTTCCCCGAGGGTTTCATCTTTGCGCAAACGGCGGAACGTGTCGCCCTCGATATGTTTCAGCAGTGTCAAATCCTTAGCTGGATTTTCAGACGGCAACCCGAAAACAGCCAGTTTACCCTGCCAGGGAAGGACAGCCGTCTCTCCCCACCAGGGCTGGGCATCGTAATGACCCGCGTAGGCTTCAAGGTCGACCGCTGCTTTTTCCTCTTTGGCGTTGTCTGCGGCCTTCTTCAGGATATCTCTCATTCCTGTCGCGTATTTGCCCGGGGAAACACCCTGGGCATTTATCATGACGATGAAGGCCTGTTTTTTGCTGGGATCGATAGTCAGAGTGCTTCGGTAGCCTGGGCACGACCCCCCGTGACCGACCATCGTTCGTCCATCCACTTCCCAGACTGAAAAGCCCAGTCCCCAGGTGGTTTTCCAATCAGGGTCCACCCAATGCACACGCTGCATTTCACGGAGGGTAGAGGCTTTAAGGATTTCTTCTCCTCCTTTTTCCAGAAGACGAAACTGCCAGGAAGCCAACAGTGCCAGGTCTTCGACCGTCGAGGAGAAGCCGGCGGCTGGGGCGATGCCTTGGGCTTGGAATAAAGGGAGCATGCTGCGGGTGCCGTCACGCTTGAGGGCGGTGTAGCCTGTGGCCAATTTCCCTCTCCACAGGGATTCCGGAAGTTTCGTGCGCGTCTCAGCCAGCCGCAGAGGTTTCAGTATGTTCTCTTCGATATACTTTTGGTAGGGCATTCCGGAGACTTCGGCAACGATCTCTCCCAGCAAAGTCATCCCGAGGTTGCTGTACTGAAAATAGGTGGAAGGGGAGTAGAGGGTTTTTTGGCTGCCGAGCTTTGCCTTGACCTGCTTTGTAGAGGGGAAGGGAAAATCAGGTCCGGTCCAGTAGGGATAGTCAGACTCACGGGGGAGGCCGGAAGAATGGGTGAGAACGGACCTAATGGTTATGGGGCCTTCATCCGGGAACTGCTGCTGGAGATTAAACCAGGGGAGGTGGTCAGCGACAAGGTCCTCGAGCCGGAGTTTTCCGGCATCGCGGAGCTGCATTACTGCCACAGAAGTGAACAGTTTGGAAATCGAACAGATACTGTAGATTGTGTTGGGAGATGAAGCGACTTCTTTTTCGAGATCGGCCATCCCGTAGGCTTTGCTCAAGAGTATTTCCTGATCCGTGACTATGGCGACTGATATGCCGGGAAGATGGTCATAATCGCGCTGCGCCTCAAGCCAGGTGTCGATCAGCCGGACGGCTTCGGAAAAATCGGGTTTCGCTTTCTCATCAGAGAACGCAGGAGAGATACATATTAAAACTAAAAAAATAAGAAAAATTTGTAAATATACGAGTTTCCT
>CAYUXD010000213.1:1058-4715 GCA_964448655.1 uncultured Eubacteriales bacterium | reverse complement strand
GTTGTAATACTGAAGAGCCTCCTCTTGGTGAGGAAGAAGAAGAAGAGGAGGAGGAGGAGGAAGAAGAAGAAGAAGAAGAAGAAGAAGAAGAAGAAGAAGAGATCACTACTCCTTCTCCAGGAGAAGAAATAGACATCAAAGACATAGAGGCGCTGAGAATGCGCGATGCTAGAGAAATGGTGAAAAAAGAGACTAGGAGACTCTGGGCATCCGTTGGGACGGGAGTAGGGGAAAGGTCCCCAACCGTCGAGATAGAAATCCCTCTGCCTCCTGAGGAAGAAGAAGCTCTAGAAAGTGGAGAAGAACTTCAAGCGGAAGAAGAAAAAGAAGAGATAGAGGTTACTCCTCTTCCTCAGAGAGAAGAGATAGATTTAAGGAGCATAAGGCTGAGGAGGACTCCCGATACTGAAAAAAGGGAAAAAGAAGAGGTTGAGAGATTCGTGGAGTCCGTCAAGGCGGAAAGAGGAAAGGAGGCTCTACCCTCTGAAGAAGAAATCCCTCCGTCTGAAGAAATAGTAATGGAAGAGAAAGAGATAACTCCTCCTCAGAGAGAAGCGATAGATTTACAGAGCATAAGGATGAGGAAAACTCCCGATACTGAAGAGAGGGAGAAAGTAGAGATTGAGAGATTCGTTGAATCCATCAAGAGAGAAAGGGAAAGAGTGAAAGAATATTTTACCCCGGAAGAAGAAATCCCTCCACCACCTAAAGAAATGGGCGAGGAAACTTCAGAAATTAAGGAGAGAATTCCCCCGTGGGCAGAGAAGATAAAAGAAGAGCCGCCTCAAGAACTTGAAGATAAGGAAGAAGAGAGAAAGATAGAAGAGCCTGCAGAATTGGGAGAGGATTTTAGAGAGGAGGAGATAAAAACTCCGGTAGATGAACCCCCTCCGCCAACAGACGAGCCCGTTCCCCCAGAAGATAGGCCTCTTCCCCCAGCAGATGAACCTCTTCCTCAAGAAGATAAACCCCCTTCTCCAACAGACGAGCCTCTTCCTCCAGCAGATAAGCTTTTTCTCTCAGAAAAAGAGATCGGTTTCCCTGAAGAAGTAGACCAGAAAGTTCCCTTTGCTAGGGAAATCAGAGAAAAAAGAAAAAGAGCAATGAGACGCCGTCGTTCCGGATATTATGCCTGGTTAAAAGCCAGAGCTTTTGACATTGTTTTTATCGCGGCTTTCAGCCTCATCTGCCTCGGGCTTGCCTCTCGTTTGATGGCGGTTTCTTTATTTAGATTGATTTCAGCCTCAGGACCTCCAGTTCTTGTTTTTTATTTTGTTCTTTTGTTGTTTTATTTTGGCTTTTTCATCCTTTTTCTGGGAGAGACTCCGGGCGATCGCCTCTTTCCTCGTGATTAACTAACCTTCACTTCATCGCCTAACTTGAAACTTTTTCCAAGAAACTTTTCTTTGGCCTTTTCGTCTGAAGCGATACCTTGAGGATTGCCTTTGATCAAGATTTTACCCTCATCAATGATGTAGGCGCGGTCAGCTATTTTAAAGGTATCCTGCACATTGTGGTCGGAGAGGATGATTCCGATTCCTTTGCGTTTCAGCTTCATCATTATTTTTTGAAGCTCGGTTATGGTCAAAGGGTCAATTCCCGTGAAAGGCTCATCCAGAAGAAGGAATTTCGGCTTGATGAGGAGCGAACGGCAGATTTCCAATCTTCTTCTTTCGCCACCAGATAGGCTGTAGGCAGGATGTTTGGCAAGATCATGGAGTCCAAGCTCCTCCAGAAGCTCTCTGATAATTTTTTTTCGCTCTTCTTTTCCTATTGGCTGGAGCTCAAGGATTAGCTTGAGGTTATTCGCCACAGATGCCTTGAGGAAGACAGAATGTTCTTGAGGAAGATAGGTGATGCCCTCCGCAGCTCTAAGGGAGCTTGAATATTGTGAAATATTTCTCTCATCCAGAAAGATGTCTCCACTGTCAGGCTTAATGAGGCCCACGATCATCTGAAAAGTTGTTGTCTTCCCGGCTCCATTTCTTCCCAGAAGACCTATTATCTCACCAGAGCTTATTTCAATATTTACACCTTTGACCACAGGGCGGAAGTTGAAGCTCTTTGTCAGGCCTTCTGATTTTAGCACGGACATTGTTTCACTGCTTTTCAAGACGGAGGAGGAATTTTTTGAGTTCGAGCCCACCGGTGAAGCCTCCTAAGCTTCCGTCAGAGGAGAGGACTCGGTGGCAGGGAATAACAATAAGCAGGGGATTCCTGGATAGAGCTTGGCCAATGCTCCTGTAGCCGCGGTGATTCAATTTTTCGGCAAGATATTTATAAGTGCGTGTTTTCCCGTAGGGAATTTTTCTTGTCTCCAGCCAGACTTTTCTCTGATGCGGAGTTCCAGAAATGAAGTCAAGAGGAAGGGAGGTGAAGTCTTCTTTCTCTCCCTCGAAATATTGGCTAAAGAGTTTTTCTTCCCGGTGAAATTTCTTGCTCTGGAGCTCAAGAGGGATAGACTTTCTTTTAAAAAATTCAGTAATCTCTTCGAAACGGTTTTTGTTCTTCAGGGACGTAGCGAAGCTTAATCCTTTCTCACTCTTCGCAAGGAAGATTTTACCAAGGGGAAAATCAAAGATGGTGTAGAACATGCGGTTTTCTAAATACCCAAGGAGAGTCTTTCTGCAAGAGGAGAAGGCAAACCCTCCTTCAGGATTTTTCTCTGAGCTTCTTCGATATCATACTCCAGCCGGTAGAACTTAACTTTTCTTGCTGTGGAATCATAGACGGCGCATGCTGCAAGAGGGTTTCTATCTCGGGGCTGTCCAACTGCACCCGGGTTAATAAGGTATCTAACGCCTTTTTCAATTTTTATCTCGTTGGAGTTTCCTGTCAGAAAAGTTCCTTCCACAAGATGATCTTTTTCAGTGTAGACAAAAGGGAAGTGGGTATGACCAAAGAAACAGAGGGGAGTGGTTATATGTTCGAAAGCTTCTGCGGCGTCGAATTCTCCAAAAATATAATGATCCTCGTCAAAAGGCGCTCCATGGCAGATCATTATATTCTTGTGGATCATCTGTGGCCCAGTTTTTAGGTGGCAGAGAAAATCCAAATTATTCTTCTTGATGTGGTCCGCTGTCCAGTGGATGGCAGAGGCGGCAATAGGATTAAAGGTCTGGACAGAGTCAAGACCGCAGACAGCCTTGTCATGGTTTCCCCGGATTATAGAGAGGGGCTTAAGAGAGCGAATTTTTTGGATGATTTCGTTAGGAGAGGCGCCGTAACCAACCAGATCACCGAGAAAAATGAAATGGTCAATCTTCCTTTTCTCGATAAATTTATGGAGCGCGAGATAAGACTCTAAATTTCCGTGGATGTCCGTAAAGATCAAATAACGCATTCTTCGATTCCTTTGACTTTTTTTTGTAAAGAATTATACATTTTATGGGCGTTATAGGAGCTTCTCACCAGAGGGCCTGATTCGACATCCCTGAACCCGAAATTTAAAGCGATTCTTTTCAGATGTTCGAATTCAAGAGGCGAATAGTATTTCCGGACAGGCGCGTGTGTTTTTGAAGGCTGGAGGTACTGGCCTATGGTCAAAAGATCGCAGGAGGCTTCCCTCAGGTCGGCTAAGGACCGGATGATTTCTTCTTTTTTCTCTCCTAAGCCAATCATGAGTCCTGATTTGGTCACAGCACCCATTTCCTTCGC
>CAYUXD010000213.1:0-1048 GCA_964448655.1 uncultured Eubacteriales bacterium | reverse complement strand
AAATTCTTTTTTCACTTTTTCATGCCCTTTTCTACCCATTTCCTTCGCTTTTTTCAGAACATCTAAGGACCGGTGGTAGTTCTCGCTGGGCCGATTTATTTGAGGGTAGAGGCGCTCTGTTGTCTCCAGATTATGATTTAAGATATCTGGCTGGGCTCGAAGGACCTGTTCCAGAGCCTTCTCATCGCCCTTGAAATCCGGTATCAGGACCTCTACTTTGACCCCGGGTGTCCTCTCTTTCATCGCCCTTATTGTTGCGGCAAAGAGAGAAGCTCCACCGTCAGATAGATCATCCCTTGTTACCGAAGTTATGACTGCGTAGCGTATGCCAAGCAAAGAGACGGCCTCTGCTACGCGCTCAGGCTCGTCCGTGGAAGGAGGCGAGGGGAATCCTTTTTCCACAGCACAGAACGCACACCGCCGCGTGCAGATTTCTCCAAGAATCAGGAAGGTGGCTGTCTTTTGGGACCAGCACTCAGCGACATTGGGACATTTTGCACTTTGGCAGATTGTGTTGAGCCTCCCTTTTTTCAGGGTGTTGGAGACGTAAAAGAAATTTTGGTGAGAGGGTAATTTGACCTTAAGCCAATGCGGCTTCCTTGGGGGTTGTGTATCCGGGAGGGCTGACACCATTTCTGCTCTGGTGAAAAAATAATTGCTTAACTTAAATAAAAAATATTTTCCTCTTAAATTCGAGACGAAATATTAATACTCAAATTCTTTGTCTCTTTTCATGCGCCTGCGCATCCTTTTGCGCGCCAGGGCATCTTTCATTCTTCTTTTCTCGCCGGGCTTATAGTAGATGGTGTGTTTTTTAATCTCTTTGATTATTGCTTGCTGTTGAACTTTTCTTTTAAATCTTCTAAGAGCACTTTCTATTGATTCGCCTTCTTCAACAACTATGAACGCCAAAAATATTCACCTCCTTAGTTGTGCGGGTTTCAACCTTTTATATCTGAATCTGCCTGCCTTGTCAAGGCAAATCCATAAAAATGTAGGGGCTTGATTCGTCTTGTGTAGGGGCTTGATTCGTCTTGTGTAGGGGCTT
>CAYUXD010000212.1:0-4717 GCA_964448655.1 uncultured Eubacteriales bacterium | reverse complement strand
ATTTCAAAAGGCTCTTTGAGGCTTTTTAGCTCCTCCAGCTGAGACTCGCTGATTTCTTCCTTAGCCTTAGCCAGATCTTTTATTGGTGAAAGCAAACACGCTCCTTTAAATTCTTTTCTGAGCAAGGCGATTTTTTTGATTTTACGTTCTTTCAGCTTTTCGTATTGCTCTTTGCTGATCTTTCCTCTGCTTTGAATCAGTATTTTCTTTGATTTTGGATCAATAACGTTTTCTCCAACTATCTTACCTGCCAGATTCTCGTTAACTTCCCAACAGAGTTTTCCTTCTTCTGGGAAGATTTTATAAGTCTCGTAAAAAAGACGAAGAATTGCCTCATCCGATCCAAATCCCAAGGCTCTCAAAAACACTGACACCACGAACTTCTTTTTTCGATCCAGGCGGACATACAAGACGTTTTTACTGTCATACTCGAACTCAACCCATGCTCCTCTGTAAGGAATGATCTTCCCAACATAAAAGCCTTTTCCCTCTCCTTGCCTGAAAAAGACTCCAGGAGACCTCTGGAGCTGACTGACAACAACTCTTTCTATGCCATTAAAAATAAACGTCCCCTTTTCCGTCATCAAAGGAATCTCACCAAAATAGACTTCCTGCTCTTTGATATGCTTCAACCTTTTTACTTTAGTCGCAGGGTCTTTATCCCAGGAGATTAATCTTACTTTCAGCCTGAGTGGAACAGCATAGGTGTAACCCTTCTGGAGGCATTCCGTAGGACTGTATTTCATCTTCAGGCCAACCTTATCTCCACAGTGGTCGCAAAGGGGAATTTCTATTTTTTTCATTGTGCCGCAGTAGGGACAAATCTCCTTTTCGGTGAGTTCTGTGTCCGCGGGGAGAAGTGTTCCGCACCCGTTACATCGACCTCTAGAGTTTTCCACTCCTTTCAGGCGGCCGCATTTACATTCCCAGTCGCCGATAGAATAGCTTATAAAATCCAGCTGAGTAGTCTCCTTAAAGTCAGAAACAGGAAAGGAATCCTTAAACGCAGCTTGCAATCCATTGTCTTTTCGCTCTTCAGGCAATAACTCCATCTGAAGAAACTCTGCATAGGATTGTTTCTGGATGGCCAACAGATCGGGCATAGGAAAAGCCGTTTTAAGCTTCGAGAAATCGACTCTTTCTCGATAAATGTTTTCTATTTTATTACTCATGTTCCTTCTCTCAGAAGATTTTTCAAAAGATATATTTTTTGATTTTAATTAAATTCATAATTTTGGTTTACTGTAACTCTATCCCTGCTCCTTCTGCTTCAAATTTTGCTTTTATCTCTTCAGCCTCTTCTTTGGAAACGCCCTCTTTCACAGGCTTGGGAGCGTTATCAACTAAATCTTTGGCTTCTTTCAATCCAAGATTCGTCACTTCTCTTACAGTTTTAATGACATTAATCTTTTTGTCACCCACGCTCTTTAAGACAACAGTAAATTCTACTTTCTCTTCTTCAGCTTTAGCCTCTCCTTGAGGAGCACCAGCACCTGGAACTGCCATAGGTGCAGCAGCTGCTATTGCGCTCACTCCATACCTTTCTTCAAATTCTTTGATATAATCAGCGAGTTCCAAAACCGTTAAGTTATCCAAGTGGCCGAAAAACTGCTCCTTTGTTAATTTTGTTTTCTCTTGTTTTCCCTTTGTCGTCTCACTAGCTTCTTTTGTTTGTGTTTTAGGCATTTTTACCTCCAACCTTATTTTTTTATTTTTAATTGACTCAACAACCTGCCTAGGCTATTTAATGGGGCCTTCCAAGTCCATAATAACTTTATTAATGGTAATGCCATTAAATTGCCAACTTTGGCTATTAAATCCTCCCGGGAGCTCAGAGCTGCAACTTCAGTGAATCTCTCGGAAGAGAGAAATTGTCCTTCCAGCATGCCTGCCTTTACAGACAAAACCTTGTTTCGGTCTGAAAAATCCTTGATCAGGCGAGCTAAACCCACCGGATTTTGAGAAGCAAAGGCAATAGCTGTGGAACCCTGGAAGCATGTTTTCAAATCTTCAGGGAAATCTTCTTTTAAAGCTCTCAGGGCAAGACGATTTTTTACAACCCTAAAAGAGTAGGAGTTATCTCGAAAAATCCTTCTCAGCTCAACAGCCTGAGCAACAGACATTTTTATAAAATCGACCAAATAAAAAGAGTCGTACTTTTCGAAAGAGTCAATCAACTCTTTGACCTGTTTTTCTTTATCCTCCCTTTTCACCTTATCTCTCCTATAACTCTAAAACTCCCTCTGAAAGCTTGATTGATGGACCCATGGTTGACGAAACATAAATACTTCTTACATATTTTCCTTTTGCAGCAGGCGGCTTAGCCTGAACAACAGCCTGGATAAAAGATTTGATATTATCCACGAGTTTCGAATCAGAGAAAGATACCTTACCCACTGGGGAATGAATAATGGCAGCCTTATCCACTCTGAATTCAACCCGACCAGTTTTGATTTCTTCAACAGCCTTCTTGATATCAAAAGTCACTGTTCCAGACTTTGGGTTGGGCATGAGTCCTTTTGTCCCCAGAACACGGCCCAATTTCCCGACATTCCTCATCACATCCGGTGTAGCAATAACAGCATCAAAATCAATCCAACCTTTAGATATCTTTTCAATAATTTCTTCCCCTCCAGCATAATCAGCTCCTGCTTCCTCAGCCTCTTTAATTTTTTCCCCAGAGGCAATCACGCATATCTTCTTCGTTTTTCCTGTGCCGTGGGGCAGAGCAACTGTCCCTCTCACCATCTGATCAGAATGCTTTGGATCCACTCCCAAACGAAGGGAGAGGTCCACAGATTCATCAAACTTGACAAAGCTGAGTTTCTTAACAAGACTTACAGCTTCTTCCAGCGAATATTCTTCTTTTTCTTTTAATTCCCTTGCTTTAATATATTTTTTTCCTCTTTTAGCCACTTATAATCTCCAATCCCATGTTTTTTGCTGTGCCTTCGATAATTTTTTTTGCGGCATCCAAGCTGTAAGCATTCAAATCAGGCATCTTTACCTTTGCTATCTCCTCAATCTGTTTTTCAGTAACTTTACCGACCTTTTCTTTGTTCGGTGTTCCAGATCCTTTTGCTATCCCAGCTGCTTTCTTCAAGAGATAGGAAGCTGGAGGAGTTTTCATGATGAAATTGAAACTTCTATCCTTAAAAACGTTAATAATGACAGGAATAACCGTTCCTTCTTCCATTTTGTTAGTCTTTTCATTGAATTGGCGGACAAAGTCCATGATGTTTACGTTATGTTGACCAAGTGCTGGACCCACAGGCGGAGCTGGGCTTGCCTGGCCTGCTTCTATCTGCAGCTTGATTTTCGCTACGACCTCTTTTGACATGCTTCCTCCTAAAGTTTCTCCACTTGTAAGAATTCTAACTCTACTGGAGTAGATCGACCGAAAATTGTAACCAATACTTTTAAAGTGCTTCTTTCATTATTCACTTCTTCAACTATGCCGCTAAAATTGAAAAAAGGGCCATCAATGATTCGGACAGCCTCTCCTTTTTCGAAAGAATGCTTTGGTTTCGGTTTTTCAGAGGTTGTCTCCATATGTTCCACTATCTGGCTGACTTCTTCTTTACTTAAGGGCGAGGGCCTTTTCCCTGATCCCACAAATCCAGTCACTTTTGGCGTCTCACGAATTATGTGCCAGTTTTCATCTGTCATCGACATTTCGACCAAGATATAACCAGGATAAGACCTTTTTGTGGAAACGACCTTTTTCCCTCCTTTTATTTCAACAACGCCCTCCGTGGGGATAATGATCTGGCCAATCTGATCCTCTATATTCAGCTCAATACACCTCTGGCGAATAGACTCAGCCACAAATTTTTCAAATCCAGAATAGGTATGAACGACATACCAATTTTTGCTCATTTTCTCACTCAATCTAGCCAAATAATCCTCTTATTTGATTAAGAATCCAAGAAAAAATGAGATCCATAAAATAGAGATAAAACCCAAAGAAAACAGTAGCAAGAATTACGACAATAGTTGTGCTATAAACCTCATTTTTAGAGGGCCAGGTCACCTTTTTTAACTCAGCCCTGACCTCTCTCAAGAAGGAGAAAAGGCGTCTGTACCATTTTGCTTTTTTATTCATTCTCTAATCTTTATCCTAAACACTGACAGATGACACTTTTCTGATGTTTCGATATTTTCCTTTAAATTTATAGTTTGTATCGTTAGGGGCAGGTGAGGCAGGACTCGAACCCGCAACCTTCGGTTTTGGAGACCGATGCTCTAACCAGTTGAGCTACTCACCTCTCTCTTTAGTGCCTCCTTTAAAATCCTTCCACCTCACCGACTCAACTTCAATAATTTATGCACCTTTTTTCTTGCTCCTCATTCTTTACCGTTATCTTATTTCTTTATGAGGAGTGTGTTTCTGGCAGAACTTACAATATTTTTTCTGCTCAATCTTTTCCTTTTGTGTCTTTTTATTCCGTGTAGTTGTGTAATTCCTCCGTTTACACTCAGAACACTGTAACGATACAATTTCTCTCATCGCATTTCTGCTTTTCTAACCTGCTTCAAAATCCGGGCTTGATAAATCAAACCCCTACAAACAACAACTCCTTTCTTTGTTTTATCATTCTTATTTATCATTCTTATCTATTCATAAGGTGGGTTTGATAAATCAAACCCCTACAACCAATCATAAGTGCGGGCTTGATGAATCAAGCCCCTGCATACTATTCTAAGACATCAGTAA
>CAYUXD010000211.1:0-4722 GCA_964448655.1 uncultured Eubacteriales bacterium | reverse complement strand
CTCTTGGGGGTTGATAAAAGTGACCATGAATACAGATGTAACGATTCATCTTGAGGCCTCTATTTTTAAGGTTGGAAGATCTAGGATTTATTCTAAGATAAATAAACCACCGAACAGACTCAAATATTACCTGAAAGCTTTATCATACAGTTTTTCTCTTTAGCCAGGTCGATATTGAATTTCTTGATTATTCAGGGCGAAGAATGTTTTATATCCCTCTTTCAGGTTCAGCAAGCGAAACGAAGGTTTTATTAGCTTTAGTCCGATATTTTATTTTATCTTCTCGGGCGAGCCAACCCAGTGCCTGATAAACACTTACTGATTTCTCATTAAGAATTCTAGGCAACTGAGCAATGTCTACCTCTTCTTTTTCTTTAAGGACCTTCCAAATTTTTCCTGCAGTTTCTCCAATTTTTTCTTTCAATCTATCCTCCCTCTAAATTTTAATCTCTTTTAATAAAAATACGCATTTCTATAGTTAAAGCATACTATATCTTGCCTAATTTTTGCAATATGATTCTGCTCACAGTAAGCATCTCTATTTCCGTGATAACTGGTTGCTATGTTCAGGACAGAGGTTTTGGGAAATAGCTGCAGCGACCATTGAAGATTTAGCCTTCAAAATTCGCTCTTCGAGGGAACCCGACGGAGTCGGGCGGCGAGTATGTTTGAGCGGAGCGAGTTACGCAGCCGCCGAGAAGAGCGAATGGAGAATGGCGTTAAAAATCTGAAGGGAGCTAGGCTATTTCCCAAAACCTTCTCCAATAACGGATTTGGGGATGCTTCCCGAAGGGCTTAGCTTTACTTGACTTGCTATCTTATAAATTATATATCAATATTATCATAAGGGATGAGAGATGGCAGCGGCGAAAAAAGAAAGTCTCCCTCGTGTGGAGATCGGAATCCTCGGAGGAACAGGCTTCTATGAAATCGAGGGGATAGAGAGAATCGAAGAAGTCAAGTTAGAGACTCCCTTCGGAAAAACTTCTGATGCTTTCATCACGGGCTCCTTAGAAGGAAGGAGAGTTGCCTTTCTCAACCGTCACGGCAGAGGTCATAAGATCCTCCCCTCAAGGATAAATTACCGGGCAAACATCTACGGCTTTAAAATGCTCGGTGTAGAGAGAGTTATTTCTGTAAACTCCGTGGGATCACTGAAGGAGCAGATAAAGCCACGAGATATTGTTTTCTCTGATCAGTTCTTCGACAGAACGCACCGGGAAAACTCATTTTTCGGAGAAGGTATTGCTGCCCATGTCAGCCTTGCCTACCCGGTCTGCCCTGATCTTTCCGGAGTCCTGTTTAATACAGGAGAGGAGCTTAAGTTGAGAGTCCATCAAGGAGGAACATATATTTGTATTGAAGGGCCTGCTTTTTCAAGCAGGGCTGAGTCTAACATCTACCGCTCCTGGGATTGCAGTGTCATTGGTATGACTAGTGCCACCGAGGCAAAGTTGTGTCGGGAGGCAGAATTGTGTTATTCAACAATGAATTTAGTCTGTGACTATGATGCCTGGCATGAAGTTGAGGAGCCGGTTACAGTCGAGATGGTTTTAGAGAGCATGGATCAAAATATACACAATGCCAAGGCCATCATCAAAAAAGCTGTTGCCTCGCTTCCTCCCCAAAGAGAAAGCCGATGCGAATGTGGACAAGCTCTCAAGAATTGTATTGTCACCCAACCCGATTCTATATCTGAAGAGTCAAAAAAGAAGCTCCGGTATATCATCGAAAAATACATAAAATAAAGCAAAGAGGCTTAATAGTCCAATGAGTTTAGTGATTGTCGGCTCTGTAGCCTTTGATACCCTTGAAACTCCCCATGGCAGGAGAGAGAAAATTGTGGGAGGATCATGCACGTATTGTTCTCTGGCTGCAAGTTTTTTTACTCAACCTAAGATTGTGGCTGTCGTAGGAGAGGATTTCCCAGAGGAGACGATTGAATTATTCAAGAGCAGAGGAATCGACGTCCGGGGCCTTGAAATTCAGCCAGGTAAAACTTTCCACTGGGAAGCGCATTACGGTGATGATCCCAATCAAAGGACGACGATCAAAACAGAATTGAACGTGTTTGAAGATTTTAGCCCTCAGCTTCCTCCAGACTACACGGAAGCTGACATTGTTTTTCTGGCAAATATCGACCCTGACCTTCAAGAGGATATTCTTTCCCAGGTTAAGAACCCAAAGCTCGTAGCCATGGATACGATAAATTTATGGATTAAAACCAAGCCTGACCCTCTTTTAAGAGTTTTAGAGAAAGTCCACGTGTATTTTGCCAACGATGAAGAAATAAAAATGCTGGCCAAAGAGCCGAATCTTATCAAAGCAGGGAAGAAACTTCTGGAGAGAGGGCCTTCTTTTATCGTCATCAAGAAGGGCGAACATGGTGCCCTGGTTATAGGGAAGGATTCTGTTTTTGGCGTTCTAGCCTATCCCTGCGAAAAAGTAATTGATCCGACAGGCGCTGGGGATAGTTTTGCCGGAGGATTCTTGGGCTACCTGGATAAAATAAAGGCTTTTGATAAAGAGGAAGAAATCCGCAAGGCTTCTGTTTATGGAAGCGTTATGGCTTCTTTTACAATCGATGATTTTGGCATCAGCCGCTTTAAATCTTTGCAGCTTAAAGATATAGAAAAAAGATTCACGCAGTTTAAAAAACTTGTTTCTTTTTAAGCCTGCCCTTATCTACTATTTAAACGCAGCCATCTCTAAAAGCTGCTGCCCTATAGTCAACTGGTGCATTTGGGCTGTGCCGCCTAGTATTGTCGCAGTGATTGCATCCTGGTAGTGGTGACCTACCGGATAATCATCGAAGGTGCCATAGGAACCATGAATCTTAACCGCCTGGGAGGCAACCCAGAGAGCAGTCTCAGCAGCGAAATGCTTGGCATAGGACATCTCTTTGATATGGCGAACGCCACGGCTCTTAAGGTCTGCGGCACGATAGGTAAGCCATCTGGATGCTTCAACCTTCGTTGCCATTTCAGCAATTATTTCCTGTATTAGCTGGTGACCGCCGATAGGCTTTCCAAACTGAATCCGCTCTTTGGCAAACTTAATACAGGAGTCAAGGCAGTTCTGGGCCAGGCCAACACAACCTGCAGCCAAGAATAAACGGGCGGTATCAATGCCTCGCAAGGCATCCTTTAAGGCACGTCCAATCTCCCCTACCTGATTCTCCAGGGGCAATTCCATATCTGTGAAACTTAAAATGCCTTCGCTGCCGCCTCGCCAACTGATTCTTCCCTTCTGGGGCGTGCTCGAAAAGCCTGGTGTATCTCTCTCCACGATAAAGCTGAGCAGTCCCTTAATGCCCTTGTTCTTATCTGTCTGAGCTATGAATAAGACAACATCAGCTATTTCTCCGTTAGTGATGAAAATTTTGGAACCATTTATAATCCAATTATTACCTTTGCGTTGAGCGGCAGTCTCGATCATAGAAGAATCGCTTCCCGCATTAGGCTCAACCACAGCTCCAGACATGATTAATTCACCCTTGCATACCGGGGGGAGGTATTTCTTTTTCTGCTCCTCAGTGCCGGCATCGAGGAGGTTGGTTGCCGGCTGGATAGGCCCGCTGACTGCCGCCTGTGTTACCGCTAAGCTAGCTCTGCAGAGCTGCTCCCAGATAATGGCCGAGGTAACATAATCAAGACCCATTCCCCCATACTCCTCGGGCATATGCGGGGCTAAAAGCCCTTGGGAAGCCATCTTTTTTATAATCCCTGGGTCAAATTTCTCCTGGCGTTCATTTTCCTTGAGTGTTGGCAAAATCTCCTGCTCAGCAAACTTTCGAGCCATATCCCGAGACATTATCTGTTCATCTGTTAGTTCGAAGTCCATTTTTTATCCTCCCGAAATTCAAATTATTAGGACCAATTACTCATTCTTTCTTTTCCACTAACTCAACCAGGACACCATGAGTCCCTTGAGGATGGAGGAAGACACTCATTCCCTCAGCACCTGGTTTTGGCTCACCGAGAACCTCTACTCCTGAGGCCTTAAGCGAGGCAATCTCTGCCTTGATATCGTCCACTTCATAGCAAATATGGTGGAAACCCTCGCCGCGCTTTTCCAGGAATTTTGCCATAACTCCTTCATTCCCTATAGGCTGAAGGAGCTCAATTAAAACATTGCCAACTTCGACCATGCTGACCTTAATCGCCCCGTCACCACCTATTATGGGCTCAGATGATTCCAGCCCGAAAACCGAGCGATAAAATTCCCTGGCCTCTTCAAGATTCTTCACCGCCATTCCCAGATGACTGATTTGTTTTATCATCAGCAGCCTCCAGTCCTTTATGATAACAGTATGTATAATTACAATTAGAATAAAAGATGTTATTGGGACTTATAACACAGGAAAAATTTGATGTCAAAAATCAGGAAAACTGCAAAATTCCCATATGATTTTACGATTTGTTCTCGCAATTTATGAGTAATTCTGGCATAATTCTTTGGAGTCTTTTTTGATAATAAATTTTCAAAGACTCGATATAAAACCATTAATCGCTTGCGAAAAAAGATTAATGGAAGCTGATTGGAGAAGGACTTAGACGTTTGTTAGGATAAGAATTATTTTGTTTCTTTATGCATTTTAGCCTATGGGGTTTGGCATTTATTTCGAATCGATAAAGCAGACTAAGTCTTTGTACGAACCAAACAGGACTAATACAAACGCAATTATTCCAGTGTCATCGCGAGGAGCGAAGAAGATTCCTT
>CAYUXD010000210.1:0-4733 GCA_964448655.1 uncultured Eubacteriales bacterium | reverse complement strand
GAATCACTGGATGACGAGCCAAAATTAGGATAAAGGGCCATCCGTTGATATAGAGGATATTGGCCAGGGCCCATAGAAGGTGTATGGGTCGCCCTGTCGGACAGGACTAGGGCCTGTGAGTTGAAGGCACAATCGGATGCCCTCTTCCGAGGGGGGAGTTCGATTGTGCCTCTTTGTTTGGAAAGTGGGGTACTATAAGGAGAGAAAAACCATGTGGCAAAAAGCAGAAAATCAGTTATATTGCTCTGGGAAAGACGGGAAAAGTAAGAACAACACAAAACTCTAAGCAAGTGGGACAATAAATCATGGCTATTTGCAAATCATGCGGAAAGGAAATTGCAGAAGGTGCCATTGTTTGTAAGCATTGTGGAGCAGAATGGGGTGTACCGAAAAGACCCAAAACTGATGGAAATGGGCATATTGATCTATTGCGGCATTGGTTTCCTCAAGCTCAAAGCACTTGCGAGGAAGATTTACTTGTGGTGGGCCGTTTTCAAAGTCCCTCAAATCTTGATTTTACTGCTCGCAATTTGGTCACCCAAAGGGAGATCTATATGTCCATGGTTGGATCCAACAGTAATTGACATACTTATACGCTTGGCTTTCTATGGATATACACTTTATTATCTTTTCAGGCGAAAAGACTATTTCGTATTCATAAGCTAACCTTGGAGTGAGTAAGATATTGTTAACACCAAAAGGAGGATGAAAAATGAAGGAACTTATTGGGTATTTCTTCGTGGTATTTTTTATTTCGTTCATTATCTTCTTAATTCTGCGTGAACTAAACTGCTGGTATTGGAAGATAAACGAAATTGTTACCCTACTCAACAATATCCAGGGTAATCTACAGAAACTTGCGTCAGCCCAGGAAGGTGAATCTGGAACTCCTGGGCTACCACCCGACAAAGAGATATGTCCTTTTTGTAAAGAACCGAGTCTAAAAGCCAATATAAAGTGCGAGGTTTGTGGCAAGGAAAAACCTCTATTTGGGGTTTAAGGGTGCGAGCACATGGAATCTATTTTATTGATTATACTTGTCATATTTATTATAACTTCAATGCTTGCTATCTTGGGTCGCAAAACCTTAAAGAGTATTGCCAAATACTTCGCGTTGATGCTTATAGCTTTGGGTCTTTTTTTATTATATGGTTTAATTAGTTTAATAAGCAACAGGTAGCTTTGGGATAATAGTTCTTTCTCCGGTGGGATCTATTTCTACCGGCCAAAGGCAGGGGATTTTGTGCAGACGAGGAAGATGGTGGTACTGAAGTAGCCTGCTGTTTCAAGCAGTAAGCACCTGAGAAGGGAGGAGAGAGGAGAATGGGCTCCTCCCTTTTTTGTTTGGCTCTTCTGCCAAAGGGTGGTAAGCTTGTACGGGTCTCAGCCAGGTCACCCAGATTTTACCCTTGCCACCTCTAACGAGAATCAGTATATTGAAAAACACAGAGATAACGGAGAACTTAATGAGATGATTGGCAAGACGATTTCACATTATAAGATCTTGGAGAAATTAGGCGAAGGTGGAATGGGCGTGGTTTACAAAGCTCAGGATACCAAGCTGAAAAGGACAGTTGCTCTGAAGTTCCTCCCGCAGGAGCTTTTGTGCGATTGTGAATCCAAGGCTCGATTTATCCATGAAGCTCAGGCAGCCTCTGCATTAAATCACCCCAATATAACCACCATATATGAGATAGACGAAGTGAACCAGAAGTGTTTTATCTCCATGGAATACATAGATGGTAACTCGCTGAAGGAGCTTATCCGCAAGAGGACTCTTGCTATTGATGAAATTCTCGCAATTGCTCTGAAGATAGCGGAAGGATTGAAAGCGGCACATAAAAAGGAGATAGTGCATCGAGATGTTAAGTCAGATAACGTGATGGTGACAGATGAGGGTGAGGTCAAGATAATGGATTTTGGGCTGGCCAAGCTCAAGGGAGCAACCAAGCTAACCAAAACTGGAACTACCCTGGGGACCATACAATACATGTCTCCGGAGCAAGCCCAGGGGGCAGAAGTTGATCAGCGCTCAGACATTTTCTCTTTTGGGGTGGTTTTATATGAGATGATCACAGGTCAACTTCCCTTTAAGGGTGAGCATGAAGCTGCTGTGATCTATTCTATTGTAAATGAGACACCAGAACCATTGGCCAGGTATAAAGCCAATGTCCCAGAGGGGTTGCAGAGGATAGTTGACAAGACATTAGAAAAAGATCGCAATATCAGATATCAGAGTGCGGCTGAGGTCATAGCGGATCTGAGGGGATTGCAGAAGGAGACAGCGGTTTCTGGTGTGGTCAAGCCTAAAAAGAGAATTCCCTCCTTTTTAGTCCCAGCATCAATTATTTTTGTCCTTGTTTTGGTTTTCTTATTCCTCAAGCCTTTCAGATTTGAGATGGTTCCAGATAGGAGTGCCATAGCCAAGGAGAATTCCTTAGCCATAATGTATTTTGAAAATATGGAGGATAGAGAGGATAAGGAGAGGCTGGGTGAGATCGTAACTAATCTCTTGATAACTGATCTCTCTGAATCTGAATATATGCGTGTGGTCTCCAGCCAGAGGCTGTATGATATTCTCAAGCTTTTGGGAAGGGAAGGAGAGAAGAAAATTGGCCCGGAAGTTGCCACCGAGGTTGCCACAAAAGCCGGAGCCAGATGGATGCTCTTGGGCAACATTCTTCAGCTTGAGCCACTGATCATTTTGACGTCACAGTTAGTGGATGTTGGAAGTGGTAAGGTTGCAGCAGCACAACGGATCACTGGAGAGGCCGATGACAAGATATTCTCGATGGTGGACAAGCTGACAGTTGAAATCAAGAAAGACCTGTCCCTGCCTGCAGTGGCACAGCAGGAACCGGACCCTTCCGTTGCCGACGTCACTACCCATTCACCAGAGGCATATCGCTTTTATGTTGAAGGACTTGATTACGATTCTAAGTTTCTTAACGCGGAGGCGGAGAAAAGCTACAGGAAAGCTTTGGAGAATGATTCCACCTTTGCTATGGCATATTACAGATTGTCCATCTTAAAGAAGTCGGGCTCTGAGAAGAAAGAAATGATAGCTAAAGCAGTGGCATACTCAGATAAGGTTAGCTGGAAGGAAAAAAACTATATAAGAACCCAGGAGGCGGATGCATCAGGGGATTATATTCAGGCGATTAAAGAACTACAGAAGATAGTAGAACGATATCCCGACGAAAAAGAGGCATTCTATTGGTTAGGGTATTATTATAGCTATCGTCTGGGACAATCTGAGCAAGCTATTCGCTCCTACAACAAAGCCATTGAGATAGATCCTCTCTACAGGGAGGTATATAATGAGCTTACTTATCTTTACGATGAGATCAGTGATTTCGATAAATCTATCTGGGCCATAAATAAATATATATCCTTAGCACCGGATGAACCCAATCCCTATGACACCCGAGCTGATCTGTACGCGTATAAAGGCAAGATAGACAAGGCGATTGAATCTTGTAAAAAGGCTTTGGAGGTTAAACCGAATTTTTCTGCGTCCCTGGCGAAACTGGGAGACATGTACCTATTTCAAAGGGAGTATGCACAAGCAGAGAGCTTTTACCAAAAACTTTGCTCCAGCACTGATAAAGCTGCCCGGTCATGGGGGAGACTCTTACTGGCTCTCATTCCTCTTCATCAGGGTAAGCTTGAACGAGCTCTTAAGGTTTTGGACGATGGTATTGCCGCAGATAGAATGGAGCAGGCTGAAGGGGGGCACATTGTACTTAAATACTTCTTAAAGGCAATTGTTTATGAGGAGAAGAATAATCTGAATGTAGCTTTGATGGAGCTTGAAAAATCAATGGAAATGTATAGCAAGTATAATCCTGAACGTAAAGACTTTGGGAGAGCTTATTATGCACGGTTTTTAGCAAAGAATGGTGATTTTGAAAAGGCTGAAAAGGTAGCTGAGGCATTGAGGGAATATTACGAAGAAAATGAACCATCCCTGAGATATGATGGCTGGTGTGCTGTGGGATGGATTGAAAGGGTCCAGGGTAATGTTGAAGCGTCGGTAACGAGCTTTGAAAAAGCTACCAAAAATATCCGACCTCATTATTGGGTTCCATATGAGCTTGCTAAAGCTTACTTTCAGAGCGGCAGGCTTGGGGAGGCAGTAGCTGAGTTTGAGAAGTTGCTTTTAAGTTACGACTCATTCAGGGTACTTTTTGCAATTCGGGCAGTGAAAGCTCATTACCTCTTGGGCCTAGCTTACGAGAAATCTGGTTGGAGTAAGAAGGCGGTTGAGCAATACGAGGAGTTTCTCGACATCTGGAAGGATGCAGACCCGGGGATACAGGAGGTTGAGGATGCGAAAGGTAGGTTAAGGAAACTAAGAGTCGGAGGTTGAGAGTAAGAGGATATGATGGGCTACAAGACCGTTATCTGGGATGAAACCTCCCTCTCCAGCGGCATCTACTCCTACCGACTTCAGGCTGGCGCTTTTGTGCAGACGAGGAAAATGGTGGTGCTGAAATAGTTTGATATTAAGTACCCAGAACCTGGAAGGGGAGGAGAGAATGAGCTCCTCCCTTTTCGATCCTCTATGGACACTATTTGGACACCAGATTGGATAGGCCTCGGAGGGGTTATACAGGATAACCTCCGGGGCCTTTCCATTTTCTCAATATAAGATTTGGGAACTACACCCCCCTTAAGGGTAGGGAAAATATCGTCTCTAGCGTCCCAAGAGTCCAACTAATTGCTTTTAC